>JANMDE010000483.1:0-7192 GCA_031376105.1 Variovorax sp.
GGTTATTTCGATGCCGTGACCACTACGATTGAAGCCAATGCATCTACGGCAGCTTTGAAAGGTTCGACAGAAGATGAGCAGTTCATGGACGGCACGCATTGATTTACTTTGAAGAGAAGAGGGCGTTGATGCTTTAAAACGCATGGCGTCATAGGAAAAGCCCGCAGAGCGATCTGTGGGCTTTTTTTATGGAGCAACAAGCCATTAACCCCTATGAAAACTCAATAGTATGCTATGTAATAAATAGCATAGTTGTTGCTACTTCATCCCCGTTTGTTGCAAGGCACTTGGCCAAAGTAGATCACCACATCGCGCGGCCATGACAGAGGCACAGTGAATATGCACAACAAGTCCACCGAATTTCCACACAGTTATCCACAACCAAGCGGCGCGAACGGTTGCACAATCACCGCATGTCTGCTGAACTCTCTGCCTTGGAAGACGACTACGTCTCCAACCTCACTCCCGAATACAGTCTGCCTAGCGCAGATCCCCTGTTAGCCCAGTTGCGGGTGCCACCGCATAGCGTGGAAGCTGAATCCAGTGTGCTGGGCGGTTTGCTGCTGGATAACGGCGCTTGGGAGCGTGTGGGTGATTTGTTGATTGACACCGATTTTTATCGCTATGAGCATCGTTTGATCTACGCGGCCATCGCGCATCTGATCAATGGCAACAAGCCAGCGGATGTGATCACCGTGTATGAGCGCCTGCAATCCGAAGGCAAAGCTGATGAAATTGGTGGGCTGGTGTATTTGAATGCGCTGGCGCAGTATGTGCCCAGTGCAGGCAATATTCGCCGCTATGCCGAGATCGTGCGCGAGCGTTCGATTCTGCGCAAGCTGGTGGGCGCAAGTGATGAAATTTCAAGCAGCGCGTTTGCCACGCAGGGCAGGCCAGTTGCAGAAATCTTGGACGATGCCGAGAAAAAAATCTTTGCCATCGGAGAAGAGGGCTCACGCCTCAAGCAAGGCTTTCATTCGATGGAAAGCTTGGTGGTGGCGCTGCTCGACCGTGTGGAAGAGATGTCGAAAAACCCAAACGACATCACAGGTGTGCCCACAGGGTTTTATGATTTTGACCGCATGACATCGGGCATGCAGGCCGGTGATTTGATTGTGTTAGCGGCGAGACCGTCGATGGGTAAGACCGCGATGGCGATCAATATCGCTGAACATGTCGCTTTAAACGAAGGCCTGCCGGTAGCGGTGTTCTCGATGGAGATGGGCGCGAGCCAATTGGCGGTGCGTATCGTCGGTTCGATTGGGCGGATTGACCAAGGCCATTTGCGCACCGGTAAGCTGAACGACGACGAATGGCCGCGCTTGGTCGAAGCCATTGAAAAGCTGCGTAATATTTCGCTGCACATTGACGAAACACCGGGCCTCACATCTTCCGAGCTACGCGCCAATGCGCGGCGTTTGGCACGGCAAATGGGCGGCAAGCTCGGCCTGATCGTGGTCGATTATTTACAGCTCATGAGCGGTACCCGTGGCAGCGATGGCGACAACCGCGCTACCGAGCTGGGCGAGATTTCGCGTGGTTTGAAGATGCTTGCGAAAGAACTGCAATGCCCCGTGATCGCGCTTTCCCAGCTCAATCGCGGCGTGGAACAGCGCACCGATAAGCGCCCCATGATGAGCGATTTGCGCGAATCTGGCGCGATTGAGCAGGATGCAGACGTGATCATGTTCATTTATCGCGACGACTATTACAACAAAGACAGCAAAGAGCCCGGCGTGGCCGAAATCATCATCGCCAAACAGCGTAATGGCCCCACGGGCACATGCAAGCTCGCTTTCTTGAAACCGATCACCAAGTTTGAGAATTTGGCGGCGGGAATGAGTGATGATTTTTAAGCGGATTTGCAATTCGCGCTAAACTAGAAATATCGCGGGTGTCGTTCAATGGTAGGACTCTAGCTTCCCAAGCAAATAACGTGGGTTCGATTCCCATCACCCGCTCCAAAATCAAAAAAGCCCTCATCGGGGCTTTTTTTACTTGCGTCCACCTCCCATGTTGCCTAGCTACGTTTTGCTCGATCTGGAAACCACAGGTGGTAACCCGTTGACGAGCCGTATCACTGAAATCGCTGCAGTGCGCTTTGAGGCGGGCGTGGAGGTCAAGCGCTGGAGCAGTTTGGTTAACCCTGAATGCCGCATTCCAGCCTTCATTCAAAGCCTCACCGGCATCAGCGATCACATGGTCGAGGATGCGCCGCGCTTTGAGCAGGTGAGCGATGAGCTACTGGCTTTGCTCAGTGGCGCGGTGTTGGTGGCGCATAACGCGCGCTTTGACCATGGTTTTCTGATGCACGAGTTTGCGCGCATCGGCGTGAGCTTGAAGGTGAAGACGCTGTGCAGCGTGCGCCTCTCGCGCAAGCTCTATCCGCAGCACAAAAGCCATAGCTTGGATGCCATCATGCAGCGACACGGCCTCACGACGATGTCACGCCATCGTGCCATGGGCGATGTGGATTTGGTGCAAGCATGGCTGGCGCAAGCTGAGCAAGAGCTGGGCGCGGATGTGGTGAGCTTGCACGCGACCAAGCTGCTGGGCAGCAGCGCTGCTGTGCCGCCGCTGTTGGAGACGGAGATTGCCAGCATTCCCGAGATGCCGGGCGTGTATTTGTTTTATGGCGAAGGACCGATCCCGCTTTATATTGGCAAAAGCGTCACGATGCGCTCGAGGGTGATGTCGCATTTTCAGGCCAGCCTCACGCACGCGCGCGAGATGCGCATGGCGCAGGAGATTCGGCGGATTGAGTGGCAGCAAACGCCGGGCGAGCTGGGCGCGCTGCTGCTGGAGGCGCGGCTGGTGAAAGAGATGCAGCCGATTTTTAACCGGCAATTGCGCCGCGAGCGCAGCCTGTGCGCTTGGCAATTGGCAGATGATGCAAATGCGAGGCCGCTGCTGAGCTTGGTGCGCGGCGATGATCTGCGGCCCGAGCAGTTTGCGCAAATGTATGGCGTGTATCGCTCGAAAAATCAAGCGGTGGAGGCTTTACATGCGCTGGTGGCTGAGCATGGGCTGTGTCCGCAAACGCTGGGGCTAGAAGCTGGCAAAGGCCGTTGTTTTGCGCATCAGCTGGGGCGCTGCAAAGGCGTGTGTTGTGGGCAAGAAAAGCCGCAAGTGCATCGCCTGCGCCTGCAATTGGCTTTGGCCAAGCAGCAATTGCAGGTGTGGCCGCATCCCGGGAAAATTGGCCTGCGCGAGCATTGCGAGGCCACGGGGCACACCGAGATTCATGTGTTTGACCAATGGTGTCACCTGGCTACTGTCAGCGATGAAGCTGCATTGGAAGAGACCGTGAGCCGCCATGAAGCGCTGGCTTTTGATTTAGACACCTATCGCTTGCTGCTCAAGCACATGAGCGCACCAGCCTGGACGCGCAAGACAGGGCTCGAGCTGGTTGCCCTGCATGATCTGACGCATGCGCAACAGTCCGCCCAAGCGACAGACTAATCTTTGCCACAATGGGTCATTCCCCACCGCGAGCTCATCTCTTCATGACCACTCCCACTCACCCGCCCAGCCGCCCCAGCGCTTGGCCGCGCAGCGAATTCAAAGCCTTCATTCCCATCACCACCCGTTGGGCGGACAACGATGTGTATGGCCATGTCAACAATGTTGTTTACTACGCGTGGTTTGACACGGCGGTTAACGGCCATTTGATCGGGCAGGGTGCGTTGGATATTCATGCAGGTGAGGTGATTGGTTTGGTGGTGGAAACGCAATGTCATTATTTCTCTCCGGTTGCTTTCCCGCAGCAGGTCACTGCGGGCATCCGCGTGGCGCATATGGGCACAAGCAGTGTGCGGTATGAGGTGGGCTTGTTTGCAGATGATGAGCCGCTCTCAGCCGCGCGCGGGCATTTTGTGCATGTGTATGTGGACCGCACCACGCGCAGGCCAACCGCGCTTCCTAGCGCGTTGCAAACGGCGATCAAGGCTTTGCAGGTATGAACGCTGCATCTAAAAACGCCATGCCTTTTTCACGCGGCATCGCCATTGGCATCTTGCTGCTGCTGGGCGTGGTGTTTGCCAGCAACCATATTGCTGCTCGCTTTGCGTTTGATCACGGCACGGGCTTGGTCACAGCCGTGTTGGTGCGCTCGGGTGTGACGGCGCTGATTTTGCTCGCCGTGGTGCTTTGGATGAAAGCGCCTTTGCGTCTGGCCGCTTATGGCGTGCCGGTGAAATGGGTGTGGGCGCTCGGTGCTTTGATTGCGTTGCAAAGCTTGCTTTTATATTCGGCGGTTGCGCGCATTCCTGTTGCGTTGGCGCTCTTGGTGTTTAACTTGTTTCCGGCACTGTTCACGCTGCTCAATTGGGTGTTGGGCGGCCCACAGCCTTCTTTAAAGACGATCAGCCTGATCGCGCTGATTGTTGCAGGCCTTGCAGTTGCGCTTGACTTGCCGGGTCAACTGGCCAAGCCTGGTGTGGGTAGCCTCACTTTTTGGGCGGGCGTGGGCTTTGGTTTCGGCGCTGCCAGCGTGTTTGCAGTAGCTCTGCGTGTGACGGAATTCAAGCTTAAGCGGCTGACTGGCCCTGTGCGCAGTTTCTGGACGATGAGTTTGGTGACGCTGATGCTGTGTACTTTAGGCTTGGTTGTTTTGGCGGGTGGCGCGGGAGATAGCGCGGGCCAGTGGCTGCAGCGCAGCTTGCATTGGCCCAACGATTGGATTGGTTGGCTCGGTTTGGCTGGCCTGACGCTCTGTTACGGCAGTGCCTTTTCCTTCCTTTTTGCCTTGATGCCCAAGCTAGATATGGCACGTAACGCGCCAGCTTCCAATATTGAACCGGTCGCAGCTTTGATCTTAGGATGGGCCTTGCTCGGCCAAAATATGAGCCTGACCCAGCTTGCAGGCGCTTTGACCGTGGTGATTGGCATTGTCTTATTGGCGCTGGCAGGCAGGACTTTGGCTGCCAGGAGTTAGGTTTACAAATAATACGATGTATATTATGTAAAGTTAAATAAATCAGTAGATTCAAGTATTTTCAAACGAACCCAAGTCCGCCGGGATTAAGACTTTTGTTTCACGCAAGCTCCCTCACCTTGCGCTTGATCCCGAAACTGGCTGCGCCAACTTGGCGCGCTGAGGTCGATAAAAATGCGTTCGTTGTCGAGATGGGTGACGAGCTGTGCGCCATCCACAGAAAACCCGTGCACAGCGATGCCATCAATGCGCAGCGCAGTAAAAGTCTTTTTGGAATAGTCAAGCGCTAGCTCGCGAACCCAAACCGTCCGCGCTGGCTCATATAAGACGCGACAGTTAAATGCCAAAGTTTTGCTTTGAACCGCTGGCTTAGGCTTAGCGGCCGCAGATCGTGTAGGTGCAGACGCTGGCTCAGCGGATGATTGAGCAGAAGCTAACTGAGGCATCAGGAGCATCAGCCCGCAGAAAATACAGCAAGTGCTCAAGAGTCGGACAAAAGAAGGCGGGTGTGGAATGATCATCTTGATGAGTCGTGCCACAACGTCGTTTCTTTCAACGCTGGCTGACCAAATCTTTGATTTGCTGTAGCGCGGTCGGATCATCCAGGGTTGCCAAATAACCCGTATCCCGACCTTCACAAATGGCTTGAATGGCACGGCGCAGCAGTTTGCCAGAGCGAGTTTTGGGCAACAAGGTGACGAAATACACCCGCGATGGCCGCGCCACAGCGCCCAGGTTGCCGTCGACCAGCTTCATAATTTCACCTTCGAGCTTCAAGCGCGCCGCCGGCGAATCTAAGCCGCTAGCATCGCGTGCCACAGCAAACGCCATGGCCACCTGCCCTTTGAGCTGATCGGCCACACCCACCACCGCCACTTCGGTCACATTCGGATGCGCCGCAATGCTCTCTTCAATCTCACGTGTGCCCAAGCGATGGCCAGCCACGTTGATCACATCGTCTGTGCGGCCAAGAATCGTGAAATAGCCGCTGGCATCCACAATGCCCCAATCAAAGGTGGAATACACCATCTTGCCGGGAATACTCTTCCAATAGGTGTTCACAAAGCGCGCATCGTCGCGCCACACGGTTTGCATCGCGCCTGGCGGCAAAGGGCCTTCAATCACGACCACCCCCTTTTCGCCCACGGCCTTCAGATCTTCGCCTGTCGTTTCATGCACAAGTTTGAGTTTGTAGCCATACATTGGCACGCCAGGGCTGCCAAATTGTGGCTTCGGACCATCCAGCCCGCCACCGTTGGCTGTTGCCAAAATCGGCCAACCGGTTTCCGTTTGCCAATAATTATCAATCACGGGTTTGCCAATGCCCGCAGCAATCCATCTCGCCGTAGGCTCGTCCACCGGCTCGCCAGCCAAGAATAGCGCTTGCAGTGAAGAGAGATCGTATTTCTTCAAATGCGCTTCGTCTTGCTTCTTTAAAACCCGAATCGCCGTCGGCGCAGAAAACATGTGCGTGACTTTGTATTTTTCCACCAAGTGCCACCAGATGCCACCATCCGCGCTGCCATCCATCCCGCGCACGGGTGTGCCTTCGTAAAACAGGGTTGTCATGCCAGCAATCAGCGGGCCATAAACGAT
The DNA here is from genome assembly GCA_031376105.1 of Variovorax sp. Taxonomy (GTDB): domain Bacteria; phylum Pseudomonadota; class Gammaproteobacteria; order Burkholderiales; family Burkholderiaceae_C; genus JANMDU01. The sequence goes on from JANMDE010000483.1 coordinate 6,533, forward strand.
ATAGCTATGGCCAACCACCCAGCCGATGTCCGATGTGGCGAAATACACCTGCCCCGGCTTGCAATCAAAAATATATTTCATGCTTGCGGCGAGCGCGACAGAGTAGCCACCCGTGTCGCGCTGCACACCTTTGGGTTTGCCTGTGGTGCCGCTGGTGTAAAGCGTGTAACTGATGTCGGCCGAGTCGAGATGGGCACAAGGCACTTCCGTATTTAAGTATTTTTGCCTTGCAGCCGCGTAATCTACTGCATAGAGTGCTCCTAATTCAATAGTAGACATACCACGATCCACGATCAAAATGCTCTCAGGCTTTGCGTTCGCCAAGGCGACCGCCTCTCTCAGAAGCGGCGTATAGGGCACGATCTTGCCTGCCCGCGAGCCTGCGTCAGCCGTGATCACCACACGCGGCTCTGCATCGTCAATACGAGAAGCTAGCGAACCACTGGCAAACCCACCAAACACCACGGAATGAATGGCTCCGATTCGCACGCAGGCGAGCATGGCAAACAAAGCCTCAGCAATCATTGGCATGTAAATCAACACGCGGTCGCCTTTTTTCACGCCCATCTCTTGCAAGATGGCCGCCATACATTGCACTTCGGTATGCAGCTGTCGAAAGCTGTAGGTTTTCTCGGTGTTGGTTTCGGTGCTGACGAAGAC
>JANMDE010000490.1:0-6127 GCA_031376105.1 Variovorax sp.
GCCAAAGGCGATGCGGTGGAGCTGGCTCGCAGCGTCTTGGCCGAGCTGGCGCAACACGACAGCGCACGCGTGATCGAGCGCGCTCAGCATGAGATTCTCTCCACCATGGCTTGCCATAGCGCTGTACGTGCCAATCGCGCGCTCACATTAGAAGAGATGAACGCCCTGCTGCGCCAAATGGAAGCGACCGAGCGAAGCGACCAATGCAACCATGGCCGCCCCACTTGGCGCGCCATCAGCATCAAAGAGCTGGATGCACTGTTTTTGCGCGGGCGCTGAACTTCTCCCCTGCTGATGGGCTCTGGCAAGGCATGTTCAACATACCCTTCCGCCTGATTGCTGCTGCTTTGGTCACCGCTGCCGTGCTGGTCGGCTGCGCAGCCTTGGATACAAAGCAAGGCGAATGGATTTTCAGCCCCACCGATCGCACTTGGGGCAACACGGCCGAGTTGGCCTCGGGCATGGACGAAGCTTGGGCGAGCTTTGACTCCAAAATCAGCGGCAAACCAGCAAAAGTGCATTTGCTGATCAACGGTAATGATGCCGACAAGCCAATGCTGCTTTATCTGCATGGCGCGCGCTGGAATGTGGTGGGCAGTGCTTGGCGCATCGAACGCATGCGCGAGCTCGGCTTTAACGTCGTGGCTGTCGACTACCGAGGCTTTGGCAAAAGCGATGCCGATGCGCCCTCCGAAGCCAAAGCCTATGAAGACGCGCACGCCGCTTGGCTGTGGATCGCGCAACACCATCCCCATCAGCCGCGCTATATCTTCGGCCATTCGCTTGGCGGCGCGATTGCCATTGAGCTGGCCACGCGCGTGGACGACGAACGCGGCACGCTGGTGGAAGGCACATTCACGTCCATTCCCGATGTGTTTTCTACGCTGAAATGGGGCTGGTTGCCCGTGGGTTGGCTGATTTCTCAGCGTTTTGATTCAGAGAAAAAAGTCGCGCGCATCGGTTCTCCGTTACTGGTGGTGCACGGCAGTGAAGACCGTTTGATCGCGCCTGAGCTGGGTCGCCGTTTGTATGATGCGGCTCTTGAGCCCAAGAGATTCATCTTGGTCGAAGGTGGCTCGCATCACAACACCAATGGACTGGGGCAGACGCAATACCGTGCGGCAATCAAAGAGATGTTTGGGCTTTAAACTCTCTGCATGCCCGCTTCTCTTGTTATCTGGTTCACCAGCCTCTTCCTCGGTCTACAGCCGATCACCACCGATCTTTATCTCCCCGCTCTGCCCAGCATGGCGCTCTCTTTGAGCGCCTCGATGCCGCAGGCGCAGCTCACGCTGTCTGCGCTGCTCTTGTGTTTTGGCATATCGCAATTGATCTGGGGGCCGGTGTCAGACAAGTATGGGCGCAGGCCGGTCTTGCTCATCGGCTTGCTGCTGTATGGGCTGGCCAGCGTGGGCAGTGCGTTTGCAGCGAATGTGGAATCGCTGATTGTTTGGCGGGCCTTGCAGGGCGCGGCCATGGGCGCGCCGGTGATGTGTGCGCGGGCGATGGCGCGCGATTTGTATGCGCCTGAAGAAGCGGCGCGGGTGATGAGCAAGGGGCTCTCGGGTTTGGGGGTGATTGCGGTGCTGTGTGTGCCGGTGGGCAGCGTGATCAGCGCTTACACGAGCTGGCGCTTTGCTTTTGCAGCGCTGGCGGCGTTTGGGGCGGTATCGCTGGCTTTGGTGTTTTTCAAATTTACCGAAACCAACCAAAGGCGCAATCCGCTCGCATTGCAGCCCGCCATGTTGCTCTCTACCTGGCGCGGCATTCTGGCGCATCCGCAATTTTGGACCTATGCCCTGCTCGCGCTGACCTCCTATTGCGGGCTGTTTGTGTTTTTAGCCACGTCGTCTTTCGTCTATTTGCAAGTGCTGGGGCAGAGCAAATGGGTCTATAGCGCGGTGATGATGGCGATGTCTTCGGTGTATGTGGTGGGCACCTTTCTCGGGCGGCGCTTGCTGGTGCGCCACGGGGTGCAGCGCATGGTGTGGATGGGCGCATGGATCACTTTGGCGGCCTGTGTGTTGTATGCCTTGGTTTTGCTCTGGAGGCCAAGCAGCGTGATCGCGCTGGCGCTTTGCCAGATGCTGTTCATGGTGGGGCATGGCTTTCATCAGCCGGCCGGGCAGTCTGGCAGTGCAGCGGCCTTTCCCAAGGCGGCTGGCGCAGCATCTGCCATGGCAGGCTTTTTGATGATGCTCAGTGCATTTGCCACAGGCGCTGTGCTCGGCCAAACGATGAATGGCAGCGTGCGCCCGATGGTGATTGGGATTGTGTTTTGGGGCGTGATGATCGTGATCGTGGCTTGGACTTTGGTGCAGCGCTATGGCAAGCTCAGCAAAACCTAAAGCACCTATCCACGCCATCGGCATTGCAGGGCCCACGGCCTCGGGCAAATCTGCGCTGTCTTTGATGATTGCGCAGCGTGTGCCCAGCGAGATCATCAGCGTGGATTCTGCGCTTGTGTATCGCGGCATGGATATTGGCACTGCCAAGCCCTCGGGTGAAGAGCGCTCCCAAGTGCCGCATCATTTGATTGATATTCTCGACCCCAAGCAAAGCTACAGCGCTGCGCAGTTTGTGCGAGATGCGACGCGCTTGATTGGCGAGATCAATGCACGCGAAAGAGTTGCCTTGCTGGTGGGCGGCACGATGCTGTATTTCAAAGCACTGATTGAAGGTATGGACGCGATGCCAGCCGCCTCGCCAGACCTTCGTGCAGCCATCGATGCCGAGGCGGCGCAGCAGGGCTGGCCCGCGATGCACGCGCTGCTCGCGCAGGTGGATGCCATCACGGCTGCACGGCTTTCGCCCCATGATTCGCAGCGTATTCAAAGAGCGCTGGAAGTGTATCGCGCCTCGGGCTTGCCTTTGTCTTCATTTCATCATAAAAATATAAAAAACAGTGATCCTGCCCTTATAAATACTGGCAAGTATGCTATTTATACAGTAGCAAATAATATGCCTATCATCAGCCTAGAGGCCAGCACTCGCCCCTGGTTGCATGGGCGCATTGAGCAACGCTTTGATCACATGCTGCAAACCGGCTTGGTTGATGAAGTGCGCAGCTTGAAGAACCGGGGGGATTTGCATTTAGATTTGCCTTCCATGCGCTGCGTGGGATATCGGCAAACATGGGAGATGCTGGGTGGCGCGTTTCCCGAATCCGAGTTGCGCGACAAAGGCATCATCGCCACACGCCAGCTGGCTAAACGCCAAATCACTTGGCAACGCAGCATGCAGCCGCCCGCTTTTAACAAACACGTCATCGCCGCCGACAGCCCTGCTGCTGCGCAAGATGCCATGAAGTTGATCGAGACTTGGCTATGAATGCCGCTCCACTCATCCAAATGGCGCAGCTGAGCAAGCGCTACGGCGAGATTCTGGTTTTCAACGATGTGAGCCTTTGCGTAGAGCTTGGAGAATTCGTCGCCATCGTGGGCGACTCTGGCGTGGGCAAATCTACCTTGCTCAATTGCATGGCCGGCTTAGATCATTGGGACGCTGGCTCGCTCAGTGTGCAAGGCACAGACCTCGGTGCGATGAGCGACCAGCAGCTCGCTCTGTGGCGGCGCAAATCTGTGGGCTTTGTATTTCAAGCCTTTCACGTGCTGCCGCATTTAGATGTGGCACAAAACATTGGTCTGCCATTGCTATTGCTTGGCGAGAAACCCGCGCAGATCACACCACGCGTCAATGACATGCTGCAAGCCGTAGGCTTAGATGGCCTCGGGGCAAGATTGCCGCAACAACTCTCCGGCGGCCAGCTTCAGCGCGTGGCGATTGCCCGCGCCTTGGTGCATCGCCCCGCCCTCGTCTTGGCCGACGAGCCCACCGGCAATCTCGATCCGAGCACAGCAGAGCGCGTGATAGATGTGTTGATCGCCCAAACGAAAGAGAGCGGTGCAGCGCTCGTTTTGGTGACGCATTCGCAAGTGGCAGCGGCGCGAGCAGATCGCGTGTTGCATCTCACTGCGCAGGGCATTGCACCGCATGCTTGATTTGCTGCGCCATTTCTCTTGGCCAGAGCTGCGCCATCATCCTTGGCGCTACGTGGCTGCGTTGATGAGCATTGCATTGGGCGTGGCGCTGGCGTTTTCTGTGCATGTGATTAACGCGAGTGCACTCTCTGAGTTCTCTTCAGCGCTGCAATCGGTGCAGGGCAAGCCGGATGTGACGCTGCGGGGCGCGGGCTTGCTGGATGAGCCGGTGTATGAAGCCGTCGCAGCGCAAGAGGCAGTGGCGTTGGCCAGCCCGGTGTTGGAATTGGCGACTTACGCGCTGGACGCGCAGGGCAAGAAAGTGAGCCTGCGCGTGATCGGTGTGGATGCATTGGTGGTGATGCAGGTGGCGGCGGATTTGATGCCGCGCCCGAGGCGTGGCTCGGAAAGGTTTGCGTTGTTTGCGCCGAAGCAGGCTTTTTTGAACGCTGCCGCGCAGCAGGCTTTAGGCGACGGCATTCTGCGCATTGTGGTGGGCAATGCGATCCAAAATTTGGACAATGCGGGCGGCGTAGCTGCACAAGGCGCGCCACTGATCGTGATGGATTTGGGAGCGATGCAAGATGCGCTGGGTCTGCAAGGGAAACTCTCGCGGCTTGATCTGCGCTTGGCAAGCGGTGGATCAAAAGACGCTTTGAGATTGCCGCAAGGCACCACTCTCGCGCAGCCGGGCGATGCAAACGAGCGCACCGATCAGCTCTCACGCGCATATCGGGTGAACATGACGGTGCTGGCGCTGGTGGCGCTGTTTACCGGGGCGTTTTTGGTGTATTCGGTACTGACATTGGCTGTAGCCAAACGCGGACAGCAATTGGCTTTGCTTGGCGTATTGGGGCTCACGTCTCGGCAGCGCTTGCAACTGGTGCTGCTGGAGGCGAGCTTGCTGGGGCTGGTGGGCGCCGCTTTAGGCATTGCGCTGGGCACGGCTTTGGCTGCCCTTGGTTTGAAGGCTTTGGGCGGCGATTTGGGCGGTGGTTATTTTTCTGGTGCGACACCACCTTTGCAATGGAGCTTAGGCGCTGCTTTGATTTATGGCGCACTCGGCTGGCTGGCAGCGCTTGTAGGCGCATGGTGGCCTGCTCGCGCGGCGCAGCAATTGCCTTTGGCGCAAACATTGAAAGGCTTGGGCAGCGTCAACGCCATGCAGCGCAAACCATGGTTTGCTCTTCTTTTGGTAGCACTTGGTGCAGCTCTCTCTTGGGCGCCGCCAGTTTTTGGCATACCGATTGCCGCTTACGTTGCGGTGGGGCTGCTGCTTGTAGGCGGCATGGGCTTGCTGCCTTGGGCTGTGAGTTTGTTGTATGACTGGCTCGCGCCTTGGGTGGCCGCCAGCGCGTTGCCGATGCTCGCGGTGGAGCGGGCGCGACGCATGCGCGAGGTGGCTGTTGTCGCAGTGAGCGGCGTTGTGGCGGCTCTGAGCTTGGGTGTGGCGCTGACCGTGATGGTGAGCAGTTTTCGGTTGTCGGTGAGCAGTTGGCTGGACACCATGCTGCCTGCGCCGCTGTATGCGCGGCTCACTTCCTCCACACAAACGGCGCAGAGCCTGTATTTTCCACCCGAGGTGGTGCAGCGGCTGGCGGCTTTGCCAGTAGTGGATCGCGTGCAGGGCTTGCGTTTGAAGAATATCAGCGCGGGCGCATCACTGCCCGATGTGCAACTGATCGCTCGGCCCATCTCGCTGCAAGATGCTGCGAAGGTGTTACCACTGGTGGGCGCGGTGTATCCACCGCCGGTACCCGATGCCATTGCCCTGTTTGTCAGCGAGGCGATGGTGCAACTGCACCAAGCCATTCCAGGACAGATTTATGAAAGAAAATGGCTTATTGCCCTTATAAATCGAGAGAAGTTTGCTACTGATTCAATAGCATCAAACAAGCCGCCTGTTTTTTATGTGGCAGGTGTTTGGCGTGATTACGTGCGTCAATTTGGCTCGATCGTGATGGATCATGCGCAGTATGTGCAGCTGACTGGCGATCAGCGCATCAATGATCTGGCGGTGTGGCCGAAGTTCGGCGCGGATACCGCCGCCTTGCAAACCCAGATTCGCCTGCTCTTCAGCAGCGATGCCGCCTTGGCAAGCCTGGTGGAGTTTGCCAGCAGCGAGGAGATTCGCAAGATCTCACTCA
>JANMDE010000502.1:0-2901 GCA_031376105.1 Variovorax sp.
CTTTCTGGAAGATTGCCATGCGTCCGGGCCGCCCTATGGCGGTGGGTCGTATCCAACGCAGCCTGCTCACTGCCTCTCATGAAGAATCGGCGTCTCGCCCTTATAAAACGGGCATAGTTAGCTATGAAAATGATAGTCCCAGTGATATTGATTCGTGCATCCTCTTTGGCCTGCCCGGCAACCCGGTGGCCACGATGGTGACGATGCTGGCCTTTGTGCGCCCGGCTTTGCTGCGCATGGCGGGCGCTGCGACAAAGTATGCTGACGCACCACTCTATTTGCAAGCCAGAAGCAGCGAGGCCTTGCGCAAAAAACCAGGTCGCACCGAATACCAGCGCGGCCTCGTCTCGCGTGCATCCGATGGCAGCTTGCAAGTGCGCATCACCAGCGCCAACCAAGGCTCGGGCGTGTTGTCAAGCATGGTGGCTGCCAATGGCTTGATCGTGCTGCACCATGCGCAGGGCGATGTGGCTGCGGGCGATGCCGTGGATGTGATGATGTTTGAAGGCGTGATGTGAATACTGCTGAATTACCGACTGTCTTACAAACCATCGAGCAAGCCGCCGCGCAACTCGAAGCCGCTGGCGTGGGCTTCGGCCATGGCACCAGCAATGCTTTTGACGAAGCCGCTTGGCTGCTGCTTTGGAGCCTCAAATTGCCCCTGGACAGCCTAGACTCAGAAGAAAATCGGCCAGTTGCCCTTATAGAATATGAAAAGTTTGCTACTCTTTTAAGAGCGCGTATAGAAACACGCCAACCCGCCGCTTACCTCACGCAAGAGGCTTGGCTGCAAGGTGTGGCGTTTTATGTGGACGAGCGCGTGATTGTGCCGCGCAGCTTCATTGCCGAGCTGCTCACCGATGCTGATGGACAAGGCACGTTGGATTATTTTCTTAGCGAACACACGAAAAACGTGCTGGATCTATGCACTGGCAACGGCTCGCTGGCCATATTGGCCGCGATGGCCTTCCCCGACCTGCGAGTGCAAGGCGCAGACATCAGCGACGATGCCTTAGCCGTGGCTGCCATCAATGTGAACAAGCATGGCCTGCAAGAGCGCATCGCGCTGATTCATTCTGATGGTTTGGCGGCCTGCCACGGCATCGCAGGCCAGTTGTATGACCTGATCGTGTGTAATCCGCCCTATGTCAACAGCGCCAGCATGGCCACACTGCCCCCAGAATACCGCGCTGAGCCCGAGATTTCATTGGCCGGCGGCCTCGATGGCATGGATTTCATCCGTCCGCTGCTGCGCGATGCCGCCTCCCGGATGAGCGAGCAGGCTGTGCTGCTGCTGGAAATTGGCAACGAACGCGCGCATTTTGAGCGCGTGTTCCCTCGGCTGGAAGCCGTGTGGCTAGAAACCAGCGCTGGATATGACCAAGTGCTGTTGCTCTCACGAAACACTTTGCTGCGTGATATTTAAAGCGTTTGTAACGTATCGGTGCATGCATTCAACGCTTTGTGACAGCGGGCGCTTAGAATGTCACATCAAAAGTATTCCTTTTTTGTTCCGATGAACGATCTTCCACCTCCGATTCAGCATCTGGGCCGTTACGACATTTTGCGCGTACTCGGTCAGGGGGCAATGGGCGTGGTGTATGAAGGGCGCGATCCTAATCTGGATCGCCGCGTCGCGATCAAGACGGTGCGTGTGGTGGGCATGGCTGCCACTGAGATTGCTGAGTACGAGCAGCGCTTCAAAACAGAAGCGCGCTCTGCGGGCCGCCTGCAACACCCCAACATCGTCAGCGTGTATGACTCCAATCAGCATGAAGATGCGATGGGGAAAACTGCCTATATCGTGATGGAGTTCGTGCAAGGCGAAGATTTGAAGCATTTCCTTGACCAAGGCAAGCGCTTCTCGTTGGAGCAAACCGCTTTCATGATGGCCGACTTGCTCTCGGCTCTGGATTACGCTCACAAAAACAAAATCATTCATCGCGACATCAAGCCCGCTAATTTGCTGCTCACGCGCGAAGGCCGCATCAAGCTGACCGACTTCGGCGTCGCCCGCATCACTGATTCCGGAGAAGCCACCAAAACCAGCGGCGGCACGGTGGGTACGCTCAAATACATGTCGCCCGAGCAGGTGGCAGGCAAAGGCGTAGATTCCAGCTCAGATTTGTTCTCGGCCGGCATCGTGCTCTATCAGCTGATCACGGGTGTGCGTCCGTTTGATGGCGAAGGCTATCTCGACATCGTCTCCAAAATCGTCAAAGAAGACCCGATGCCGCCCAGCCAGATCGTGGGTGCGCTGCCGCCCTCCTTGGATGGTGTCGTTGCCAAAGCGCTGGCCAAAAGCAAGCTGGACCGATTTGCCGATGCTGCCAGTTTCGCAGCAGCGCTCAAAGCGGCCGTCAACAATGCTGATCTCACGATCACGCCTTCGGCCAGAGCACGCCCTGAAGTCATGGAGGGCATGGCCACCTTTCCCGGCACTAACACTGGCGGCAGCACCGTCACGCAAGAGCTGGAGCTGGTTTATTGGAAAGACATCAAAGACAGCCATGAGCACGAAGTTCTTGAAGGCTTCCTCAAGCGTTTTCCGGTCGGTATTTATGCCGATTTAGCGAAGCGTAAACTCAAATCGTTGGCGGATGCAGAAAAAGCTGTGGGCGTATCGTCACGCTACGAAGCCACGCAATTGCGCAAGCCCGGCGAAGCGACCATGGTGCACGCCAGCCCTTTGCCGGTTGTTGGAGTTGTTGGGCCTGTCGTCGCCACAGGCGCTTCTCACGATGACCCCACCCTGCCGCCCAGCGCCTACAACGACTCTGAGTACGGTCCCAACACGCAGTTTGCTGCCACCCAATTCCCGATGACTGAACCGGGCAGCATCGGGAAAGCGCCAGCCACCGCTGACGAAGGCACAGGTGAGATGAAGGCTATGCCTTTGGA
>JANMDE010000177.1:0-7247 GCA_031376105.1 Variovorax sp.
AAGGCCGCGGGTGAGCTCAAGTTCATTGTTTGAAAGAGTTTTATGACGATTGAGTATTTGAAAAAGGCAACTCCGCCTCAAGAAGCGATAGACAACGCGACTGCCGAGACCGTTCAGCGTCTGCTGACCGATATTCAAAAAAATGGCCGCGACGCAGTCGAAAAATATGCGCGTGACTTTGACGGATGGCATGGTTCCATCGTTTTGGGTGATGACGACTTCGCCGCCGCCACGAGAAAATTGTCGCAAGGCGTGAAGGACGACATTGCCTTCGCGCATGCGCGGGTCAAAGACTTCGCAACGCGTCAACGCGATTCACTGCATGAGTTTGAAGTGGAGCTGATTGATGGTTTGATCGCCGGGCAAAAGTTGATTCCGGTTAACACCGCCGGCTGCTACGTGCCTGGCGGTCGTTACGCCCACGCAGCTTCAGCCATCATGAGCGTCTGTACCGCCAAGGTGGCGGGCGTGCCGAATATCGTCGCGACCTCACCGGGGCACAAAGAAGCCGGCGTGAACCCAGCTATTGTGCACACCATGAAGCTGTGTGGCGCAGACACAGTGCTCGCGTTGGGCGGCGTGCAAGGCATTGCTGCGATGGCTTTTGGTTTGTATTCTGCCAAGCCTGCAGATGTGATCGTCGGGCCCGGTAACCGCTTCGTAGCGGAGGCCAAACGCACGCTATTTGGCCGCGTCGGTATTGACGTGGTGGCTGGGCCTACTGAGTCGGCCATTATTGCCGACGAGAATGCAGATGCGAACGTCGTAGCGGCCGATTTGGCAGGCCAGGCTGAGCATGGCCCGGATTCGCCAGTCTGGCTTTACACAACATCGCGTGAGTTGGGGCTCAAAGTGATTGAGATCATGCCTTCTGTGATTGCCGCCTTGCCCGAGCTGGCAAGAAACGCCGCCACCGCTGCCTGGCGCGACTACGGCGAGGTAGTCCTCGTCAGCAGCCGCGAGGAACTCGTTGAGATCAGCGATCAGTATGCCCCTGAGCATTTACAGATTCTTGCCTCAGACTTGGACTGGTGGCTCAAGCACCTCACCAACTACGGCTCATTGTTTTTAGGTGAAGAAACCACGGTGGCTTATGGCGACAAGTGCTCTGGCCCTAACCATATTTTGCCCACCCGTGGTGCTGCGCGTTACTCTGGTGGTTTGAGCGTGGGCAAGTTCATCAAGACGGTAACTTACCAGCGTTTGACGCGCGGTGCGAGCCGTGAGGTCGGCCAAGTGGCGGCCAGAATTTCCCGCCTGGAAGGCATGGAAGGCCATGCCCGCACTGGCGATATCCGGTTGAAAAAGTACTACCCGCAAGAATCATTCGAATTGGGCACACTGGCTGGCCATCAACATTGACACCTCTATGTCTTCAGCTTTGAATTCACTTCTTTCGGCTACTGTGCCCACTGCGTCTGATGTGTTGTGGTTCGGCAAAGATCTGAGTACGCCCGAACCTATCCCAGATGAGGCGATTGAACGCGCCGTGGAGTTGATGCGCACCGGCCGTTTGCACCGCTATGGTGAGCAAGGTACAGGCTACCCTGAGCCCTCGCTCTTAGAACAAGAGTACGCCGCTTACGTCGGCAGTAAGTACTGTGTGGCGGTGAGCTCCTGTGGTGCCGCGATGTTCCTCGCTCTCAAGGCCTTGGGCGTCAAGGCTGGGGACAAGGTGTTGACCAGCACCTTCACGCTCTCGCCAGTGCCAGGTGCTATTGCGCACGCTGGCGCTGAGCCGATTCTTGTCGAAGCCAGTGCTGACTACATGACCGAACTGGCAGACTTGGAACACAAGGCGGCAACCAGCGGTGCAAAGGTGTTTCTGCTCTCCCACATGCGCGGCCACATCGCTGACTTGCAGGCTGTGCGCGCAGTCTGCGATAAGCATGGCATCGTGATCGTTGAAGATTGCGCTCACACCATGGGCGCAAAATGGGATGGTAAACACACAGGCACTTGGGGCAAAGTCGGTTGCTACAGCGCTCAGACCTACAAGCACATCAACTCGGGCGAAGGCGGCTTGCTGGTGACCGATGATGAAGACGTAGCAGCGCAGGCTATTCTGATGTCGGGTTGCTACATGATGTATGACCAGCATATATTGAAACCGAGCGCAGACGTGTTTGAGCGCTGGAAGTATTCGACGCCAAATTTCAGCATGCGCATGTCCAACTTAGCTGCCGCTCTTTTGCGCCCTCAGATTGGACAGTTGGCTGACCGGGGCAGGCGCTGGAATCACATTTACACCACGCTAGAACGAGAGCTAAAAAAGGCCGCACGCGTTTCGATTCCCGCGCGTAGTACGAAAGAAGAATTTATAGCGAGCTCGATTCAATTCACTTTGGATTTAACGCCGAATCAAATAGAGCGCTTTTTAAAAGAGTGCAGTGTGCGTGGGCTCTACATCAAGTGGTTTGGGACACCCACGCCGGTTGCATTTACCAGTAATTATGAGCACTGGCACTACCTCACGAATAAGCCGGAGATTCCGCACTCCAAAGCAGTGCTCGATCAATTGATGGATTTGCGCACGCCGTTGTCGCTTACTGACGAGGACTGCATCTTGATTGGAAAAATTGTCTGTGTGGCCAGCCAGCTCGTTATTGCCGTCTAACATCAAAGCTCCTTTCCAACCAACACAGGAGCTTCCATCATGATTGGCGTCTTAGGCGGCATGGGTCCATTGGCAACCGCTGATTTCTTTGCGAAAGTCATATCGGCAACACCCGCTACCGCCGACAACGACCACGTACCTTTGCTGATTCAGTCGGACCCGCGCATTGCTTCGCGACCGGCCGCTATTTTGGCTGGGGCACGTTCGCCGCTGCCCGAGTTGTTGGCGGGTCGTGATCGTCTGATTCGTGCCGGTGCCATGGCATTGGCGATGCCTTGCAACACCGCCCATTTTTGGTATCAAGACTTGGTTAAAGACTGTCGCGTTCCGTTCTTGAGCATTGTTGATGCCAGTGTCAATGAGCTGTCGCAGCGGGCGGATTCTGGTTCAACCATAGGCATTATTGCTACCCGCGCTACTTTGGCTGCACAGATCTTTGATCCTGCACTGATTCGCGCTGGGTATAGCGTGATGCTGCCAGATGAAATCGTGCTGGCTGAGCTGGTTTTGCCCGGCATAGAGTTTGTCAAGGCTGGAGAAGCCTTGCGAGGCGGTCAATTGATCGAGCAAGCGGTTCAATGTCTCGTAAATAATGGCGCGCAAGCCGTGATTTTGGCTTGCACCGAAACACCTCTGGCGCTTGATGCCATACAGTCTCAGCTCCGTGCGCAGTGCGTTGACAGCACAGCTGCACTAGCCAGAGCCTGCGTAGCTTGGTGGCAATCACAGCAAGCCAGTTCGGCGATTAACGAATGATTAGCTTGGAAGGATGGCGATATGGACTCTCAAAACACTGAAGGCAATGAGCAAGCTTTGTTGCCGGTTCAGAGAATTGGCATGGGTAAGCCCTTGGTGCTGGTGCATGGCTATTTGGGTGGCTCCAGCCAGTGGCATGAGCAACTGCCTTTGCTCAGCCAGCACTTTGAGGTGATCACGCTTGATCTGGCGGGATACGGCATGGCCAAGCACTTGGGCGCTCCCGCCGAAATGGCTGACCATGCTCAGGCTGTGTTAACCACGCTCGATCACATCGGGATTGATCGCTTCCATCTGTTGGGCCATTCAATGGGAGGCATGGTGGTGCAGGAAATCACGAGCCAGGCACCGCATCGGGTGGACAAACTGGTGCTTTATGCAACCGGTCCACTGGGTTGTATTCCCGGGCGATTTGAGACGATGGCGCGTTCACGCGAGCGCTTGCGTGAAGACGGCGTTCAACGTACAGCGAGGCGTATTTGTGCCACGTGGTTGCTTGATCGCGAGGCTTCTCCCGCATATGAAGCCTTGGCTACTCTGGCAACTCAGGCTAGCGAACAGGCCGCAAGGGCTGGCCTGAGCGCGATGGAGTCGTGGGATGGGCGCGAGCGTTTGGCCCGGATTGAGCAGGAAACGTTGATCATCTGGGGGGAGCACGATCGCTCCTATGCTTGGTCTCAAATTGAAATGCTGTGGCGCGGCATCCCGCGCGCGTCACTCGCCGTATTGCCCGGGTGCGCCCATGCTTTGCATTTGGAACGCAGTACGCTGTTTTGTACTCTGCTTGTCGAATTCCTTGCGAACGGCGAAAGCGAATAGAGCCAAAGGGGCTGTAATTTAGTGCCAAAATAGCCCGCAGATCTCTGGGGAATGCTTTTGCATCGCAGCAGACAACTGATCTGCGAGTGAAAGGCTGGCACTTCCCATGCGTAGCAAACAAGAAATTACGGGTATCTGGGTCAAGCTTTTCCCGCGCTTTGCAGGCAGTAGCACGTCGCTGCAAGGTCGAGTGAAAGAGATGATGGTGCACAGCATCTTGATGGGCTTGATCCCAGCGGATGCAAAAATCCCGCCAAGCAGAACTTTGGCCAACGCTTTGGGTTTGTCGCGCAATACAGTCTCGCTGGCGCTTCAGGTTCTTGTGGACAAAGGATTCTTGCGCGCAGTGGAGCGAAGCGGCTTGTTTGTGAACCGAGATATTCTGCTCGGGCAGGCTGCCAAATCGTCAGAACCCGCTTTGCCAGACGAACGCCTCAATTGGTCTGACCGTCTCAAGACTCAGCTGTGCACGCAGCGCAACATCATCAAGCCCGCCAATTGGCAAGACTTGCGCTATCCCTTTGTCTATGGCCAATTTGACTCCAGCCTCATGCCGCTCAAGGATTGGCGTGAGTGCGCGCATCAATCACTTTTTACACCTGCTGTTAAGAAATGGTCGCAAGACCATATGGACCGTGATTACAGTCCGTTGATTGATCAAATCCAACATCGCTTGCTACCTGCACGCGGCATCATGGCACGACATGACGAAATTTTGGTGACGGCGGGTGCCCAGATGGCCTGTTACTTGCTGGCTCACACCTTGGTGGGTCGCAATACGCTCGTTGGTATTGAGGAGCCAGGATATCCGGACGCTCGCAACAATTTCGAGTTGCGGAGCAACAAAATCGTCCCGCTACCGATTGATCACGAGGGCTTGATTGCTTCTCACGCCTTAGGTCAGTGTGAATATGTTTACACCACACCCAGCCATCAATGCCCGACTACAGTCACGATGTCGATGCAGCGCAGGCAGCAAATTCTTGATCTGGCTTGCAAAGAAAATGTGGTGTTGATCGAAGACGATCATGAGAGTGAGCTGAACTTTTCAAGCCAACCGCTTCCTGCGCTGAAAAGCTTGGACTCGAATGGGCGTGTGATTTACCTAGGCAGCATTTCAAAAACCTTGGCGCATGGGCTGCGCATTGGATATATTGTTGCGCCCTCTGAGTTGATCCGCGAGCTGCGCGCGCTTCGCAGGCTGATCATGCGACATCCTCCATCCAACAACGCGCATATCGCCAGCCTTTTCATTGCGCAAGGTCATCACGACGCATTCATCCGAAAGTTGAATCTCACCTACAGTGAAAGACGACACGAACTTGTGCAAGCCTTCTCTCGCCACTTGCCTGAGTGCGAGATCACGCCAGCGCTGGGCGGCTCAGGGGCTTGGATTCGAGGCCCCGCTGGCATAAACAGCAAAACACTCGCTGAGAGGTGCTTGGAGCGCAGCATATTGATTGAGCCAGGCGAAGTTTTTTTTGATGTACCTCATGCGGCGGCAAAGCGTTGCTTCCGTTTGGGTTACTCCGCTATATCTACGCCAATGATTGCCGCTGGTGTGCGTGAACTGTCCTATGTGATGGAGACAATGGTTTGAGCATGGGTCTGGGCATCCAACGGTATTATTTACTGCTCGGGGCTAAACTCAGCTCTTAACTTCTAGACCACCGATCCTATGGCCCTCCTAAACGGCATTCGCGTTCTTGATTTTGGTCGCTTCATTGCTGCCCCCTATTGCGCTGCACTGTTGGGCGATCACGGAGCGGATGTGATCCGCATTGAGCGTATCGAAGGTGGGGAAGACCGTTACGTGCCAAACGTGGCGCAGACCGGCGAGGGCGGCATGTATTTGCAGCTCAATCGTAATAAGCGCTGCCTTACGCTGGATTTGGGCAGCGACGATGGTCGGCGCATCGTGCGCGAGCTGGTGCAGAGCGCCGATGTGGTGGTGGCCAACTTGCCGCCTGCCACTCTGCGTAACCTCGGGCTCGACTGGGATACTGTCTGTGCACTCAATCCACGCGCCGTGCTCGTGGTCGCCACCGCTTATGGCTCCACCGGCCCTTATAGCCACCAGCTTGGCTTTGATTCTGTGGGGCAGGCGATGAGCGGCGCGATGTATATGTCGGGCATGCCGGATGCCCCGGTTCGCACCAGTGTTAACTATGTGGACTTCGCCACCGCACAGGCCTGCGCGATGGGTGCATTGGCTGCTTTGTGGTCGCGTGAGCGCAGCGGGCGCGGGCAGTTGGTCGAGGGATCGCTACTGCGTTCAGCACTGATTCATACCAATTCGCTCCTCATCGAGCAGGCTGTTTGCGCGCCAGATCGCGTGCCCCAAGGCAATCGAGGGTATCTCGCCGCGCCTGGCGACCTATTTCGCAGCCGAAGCGGTTGGCTGGTGGTGCAATCGGTCGGGCAGGTGATGTTTGAGCGCTGGTGCGATATGGTGGGTCATTCTGCGCTGAAAGCTGAGGCACGTTTTGCGACCGATGAGTTACGCGGCCAAAACAGCGCAGAGATCAGCGCCATCATGTCGGCCTGGTGTGCCGATCGCACGCGCGAGGATGTGTTGGCTGCGTTAGCCAAGGCCAAAATTCCCGCAGGCCCCGTCTACAGCCCGCAGGAGGCGCTAGACGACCCGCACATCGCCGCCACTGGCTTGCTGCAGCCGCGTACCTTCCGAGGTATGGAAGCAAACTACCCGCTGACGCCCCACCCGGTGGACATGTCGGATACGTCTCCTGCCTTTTATCGAAGTGCGCCCACGCTGGGCGAACACACGGACGAAATTCTCACTGAGCTGGGTTACCAGGCTGCTGAGATTGCCGTGCTGCGCGAGCGCAAAGTGGTGTAGTGCGTTGGCGCGGGTTCCTGGGCAAGATCGCTTGCGCTACCAAAGCTTTGTCATGGCATGCCTGGCTTTTGCGCCAAGTTCAGGGACAATCCATAGATGAAAGATTTAAACCACTGGCTGGCCTACATCGAAGGTCTGCACCCGAAAAATATTGATATGGGGCTGGAGCGCGTGCGTGTGGTGTGGAGCCGCATG
>JANMDE010000504.1:0-3882 GCA_031376105.1 Variovorax sp.
GCCAAAGGCACCTGTGGTCATGGCGATGATGAGATAGATATTGGCTGCGCCCAGATAAATGCCACCCGTGGCTTGCCCCTGCCGCCAGATCATGAAGACCAACACCAAGCCGCTGCCAAACACCGCGCAAGCCCAAAAGCCTTTAGAGGGACGCTGCTTGAACCACAGCGCGCCGAGGACGGCCGTGGAGAGCGGGAGCAAGGCTGTGACGACTGCGCCATGCGTGCTCGGCACGTAGCGCAGCGCGAGCGCGAGAAACAGTGGAAAGCCCACGATCACGCCAAAAGCCGTCATCGCCACCAGCGGCCATTCGGCGCGCGTGGGCACGTTGAGCTTGCCCCGCGAGCGCTGCCAGAGTAAATAAATCACGGAGAGCAAGCCCGCCACCGCCGCCCGGCCAAAGGTGACGAACCATGGCGAGAGCTGCGGCGCTTGCACGCTGCCGACCGCAATGCGGGTGAAAGGCAGCGTGGCGGCAAACAAGGTCACGCCGATCAAGCCCCAGAATAGAGCTTCTTTTTCTTTACTGGCGGTCATACCTTGAGCATCCAAACCGCAGTGAGCACCAAGACCAGCGCCATGCAGCGGTTAAACCACAGCAAGCGATTGCCCTGTGCCAACCAGCCTCGCAGCGCCGCGCCCACCATCGCATAGGTGAGATTGCTAAAAAATGCGAATGCCATCAGCGTGGGCAACACCACCATCAGCCGAGGCCCGAAATCCGGCTTGCCTGCTAACCAGCCCGCCACAACCGACAGCGCAAACATCCAAGCCTTGATGTTCACAAACTGCAAAGCCGCAATTTGCCAAAACGTCACATTCATCTTGGCCTCATCCGTCTGAGCCAGCGCGCCGCTGCGCGAGAGCTTGAGCGCAAGCCACAGCAGATAGGCCACGCCCACCGCCTTGACTGCCCACACCAGTGCAGGCGCTGCGATCAACAAGGCACCCAAGCCAAACGCGCAAAGCAACACCAATGCGCCCCAGCCCACAGGCACTGCGCAGACCAAGCGCATGGCACGAGCGAAGCCGTGATTCGCGGCCATCGCTGCAATGAGCGTGGTGTTGGGCCCCGGCGAAAAGCTCAGGGCCGCGCCTAAGGCGAGCAAAGCGGTGTATTCGGGCCAAGGCATCATGATGTGTTGCAGGTTTTGTGAAACAAATGTACATTAGAAAGCAATACACTGCCAATACAGATGAGCGATTCAGTGCATCATCTGTATTGCTCATGAAAGAGATACACCATGCTCATGCGCACCAGCCAACAAACCCTCACCGAGCAACTCGTGGCGCGGTTTTCTGATCGCATCAAGTCGCGCCTCATCCAGCCCGGCAGCCGCCTGCCCAGCGTGCGCGAGTGTGCCAAGCAGCAAAACGTGAGCCCGCACACCGTGGTGGCGGCCTATGACCAATTGGTGGCTGCCGGCTTGGTGGAGGCGCGCAGGCAGCGCGGCTTTTTTGTACGTGATGTGCACTTTCTGAAGCCAAATGAGCCTCTGGCCCTCGCAGAATCTGCGCAAGATGCTATGAATAAAGGTTCAAAAGGCGCGCTACAAAATCGCCCTCGTATCGATGCCACGGCGCTGATTCGCGGCATGTTTGCTCGCGGTGGCAACTCCGCTGTGGCCCATTTGCAGCCGGGCATGGGCGTGTTGCCGCCCGACTGGATGGAAAACGACTTTCTCGGCCCCGCCGTGCGGAAAGTCAGCCACGGTCGCAATCTTTTGGAAACCAGCTTGCGCTATGGCGAGCCGCTGGGCGATGGCACGCTGCGCGAAGCGCTCAGCATCAAGCTGCGCGACATGGCTTTGGATGCGCCAGCCAACCGCATCATCACCACACAGGGCGCCACGCAAGCGCTGGATATCGTCAGCCGTACTTTACTGAAGGCGGGAGACTACGTGATGGTCGAAGAGCCGGGCTGGGCGGTGGAGTTTGCGCGGCTTGATGCGCTTGGCATGCGCATTCTGCCGGTGCCGCGCGGGCCCGATGGCCCCGATCTGGCAGTGATGGCGCGATATTGCGAAGCGCATCATCCGAAGCTGTATGTGAGCGTGAGCGTGCTGCACAACCCCACGGGCGCTTGCCTTTCGCCCTCCAGCGCGCACCGCATTTTGCAGCTCGCCGCGCAGTTTGATTTTCATATCGTTGAAGACGATACCTACTGCCACCTCGCCCCGCCGCATGCCACGCGCATGTCTGCGCTCGATGGCTTGCAGCGCACGATCTACGTCAGCGGCTTTGCCAAAATTCTTGCGCCCAATTGGCGCGTGGGCTTCATGGCCACCCCCGAGCACCTCACCGAGCGCCTGCTCGATACCAAGCTGCTATCCAGCCTCACCACGCCCGCCCTGCTCGAGCGCGCACTCGCCCATTGCATCTTGGATGGGCACTTGCGTAAACACAGCGAGCGCGTGCGTACGCGCCTGGCCGCCGCCCGCAGCCGCGCCGTGCGCCTCGCCCTGCAATCAGGCTGCAGCTTCGCCGCCGAGCCTGCGGGTCTGTTTGGTTGGGTCGAAACAGGCGTAGACACCGAGCCGCTGGCGCAGCGCATGCTAGACGACGGCATCTTGCTCGCCCCGGGTGCGCTCTTCCATGCCGCCCGACAGCCGAGCACCTTGATGCGGATCAACTTCGCGACGACCCAGGAGCCCGGGTTCTGGAAAAAGTTTGTCGCGCAAAAAGAAGCAAATCACCGCTGAGCGCACAACGCCCGAGCGCTACAAGGCCGCGAGTGAAAGGCATTTCGACCGATCGATTTGTGGTACTCCACCATGAGAGCGGGCGAAATGCCTTTCACTCGCAGCCGCTTCATCCGAAGCGCCATCTTGAGATCGCCAAAAACCTCAAGCTCGCAACTCGCCCTGCCCGAGCACCACATACTTCAGTGAAGTCAGCCCCTCCACACCCACTGGCCCGCGTGCGTGGAATTTATCTGTAGAAATGCCAATTTCCGCACCCAAGCCAAATTCAAAACCATCGGCAAAGCGCGTGCTGGCATTCACCATCACGCTCGCCGAATCGACTTCGCGCAAAAAGCGCTGGGCGTGAATGTGGTTTGTGGTGAGGATGGCGTCGGTGTGATGTGATGAATAGTGATTGATGTGCGTGATCGCTGCATCTAGGCCATCAACGATCTTGATGCTGATGATGGGAGCTAGGTATTCTTCAAACCAATCTTGTTCAGTCGCATCCTTGAGAGACGCTATGAAATCAGTAGCACTCTGCGCAGCAAATAAGCCGGCTATCAGCGCTTTTGACTCTGAATCACAACGCATTTCCACGCCTTTAGCGGCATAAATCTTTGCTATCTTCGGCAAAAATTCAGCAGCCACGCCACGCGCCACCAGCAAGCCTTCAGCCGCATTGCAAGGCGAGTATTTGTTGGTCTTCGCGTTATCGGCCACTTTCACGGCCATCTCGATATCGCAAGGATCGTCCACATACACATGGCAGTTGCCATCCAGGTGCTTGATCACCGGCACTTTCGCGTCGCGGCTGATGCGCTCGATCAGGCCTTTGCCGCCGCGCGGAATGATCACGTCCACAAACTGCGGCATGGTGATGAGTTGCCCCACCGCTTCGCGATCGGTGGTGGGCACGAGCTGCACGCCGTCTTCGGGCAAACCGCTCTCGCGCAGCGCCTGTCGCACCAGCGCCGCCAAAGCGCGATTCGATTCAATCGCCTCAGAGCCACCGCGCAAAATGCAAGCGTTGCCCGATTTGATCGAGAGCGATGCCGCCTCAATCGTCACATTCGGGCGGCTCTCATAGATCATGCCAAACACGCCAATCGGCACGCGCATCTGCCCCACGCGAATGCCGCTGTCCATCTGGCGCATGCCCGAAATTTCGCCAATGATGTCGGCCATAGCGGCCAGT
>JANMDE010000523.1:0-3748 GCA_031376105.1 Variovorax sp.
TTTGCTCGTGTCCTCCTGTGCGCTGCGCGCACATTCCCCCTTTACCTCGCCAAGTGAGATACCCCAACTGCCTTGCCTCACTCGCAGCCTGTTGGCTACCTTGAAGATCGGCGGGCATAACATTCGCTACTTCAAAGCCGCGCAGTGTGTAGTGGTTGGAACTCCCCTCGCTATTTACGGCCTGTGATCGGCGCAGTTGGCGCAGCCGATTTTGGCCGCGCAGCGCACAACTTAAAAGCGGCAGGTGCCGCGTGGCTCGCTGCTCGGGCGCATGAGGCCACGACGACTGCGTCGAGCACAGGCCAAGAGCGCCAAACAAGGGTAATTATGCAAACCCAGCATAAGCATCCGTACAAATACGATGCCACAGGCAACACAAAACCTGCCACAATCAGCGCTACTCAAGGCTCCTTCCATGCCATGAAGCAT
Organism: Variovorax sp.; assembly: GCA_031376105.1. Lineage (GTDB taxonomy): Bacteria > Pseudomonadota > Gammaproteobacteria > Burkholderiales > Burkholderiaceae_C > JANMDU01. The sequence continues at coordinate 430 of JANMDE010000523.1, forward strand.
CCGCCAACCGGTTCAGCCGTGTCGCGGGAGGTTTATCAACCAACTAATGTTCCCTGAAGGGGAACGGAGGTCAGCGTCTTATGTCAGCGTCTCAGAACGCCACGGTCTATCAGGCCTACGGTAACAACAGTTATCTCTTCGGCGGCAATGCGCCCTATGTCGAAGAGCTCTACGAAAATTATTTAGCCAACCCTGGCTCCGTGCCCGACAACTGGCGCAGCTACTTCGATGCTTTGCAGCATGTGCCCGCATCTGACGGTTCGGCCGCCAAAGACGTGGCTCACCTGCCCGTCATCAATGCCTTCACAGAATTGGCCAAACAAGGCACCACGCGCACCGTGCATGCCAGCGCTGATTCGGAAATGGGCAAAAAACGCACCGCCGCTCAGCAGCTGATTGCCGCTTACCGCAACGTCGGCGCACGCTGGGCCAATCTGGACCCATTGCAACGCACCGAGCGCGACAACATTCCCGATCTTGACCCCGCTTTCTACGGCTTCACCGATGCCGACATGGAAACCGTGTTCAACACCTCCAACACGTATTTCGGCAAAGAACAAATGAGCCTGCGCGAGCTGCTCAATGCCCTGCGCGAAACGTATTGCAGCACCATTGGCGCTGAATACATGTATGCCACGAGCCAAGATGAGAAGCGGTGGTGGCAGCAGAAGATGGAAAGCGTGCGCGCTAAGCCTGCTTTCAATGCGCAAGAAAAGAAAAACATCCTGCAAAACCTCACCGCCGCTGAAGGCCTAGAGCGCTATTTGCATACCAAATACGTGGGCCAAAAGCGCTTCTCCTTGGAAGGCGGCGAAAGCTTCATCGCCTCGATGGATGAGCTGGTGCAACGCGCTGGTATGGCGGGTGTGCAAGAAATCGTGATCGGTATGGCACACCGTGGCCGCTTAAATGTGTTGGTCAACACGCTTGGCAAAATGCCCGCGCAACTCTTCGCTGAGTTTGACCACACCGCGCCAGAAGACTTGCCCTCTGGCGATGTGAAATACCACCAAGGCTTCTCAAGTGACGTGACCACGCCCGGCGGCCCCGTTCACCTGACGCTCGCGTTCAACCCGTCGCATTTGGAAATTGTGAATCCCGTGGTTGAAGGCAGCGTGCGTGCCCGTATGGACCGCCGTGGCGATAAGCATGGCACACAAGTGTTGCCGGTGCTGGTGCACGGCGATGCCGCTTTTGCAGGCCAAGGCGTCGTGATGGAAACACTGGCGCTCGCGCAAACGCGCGGCTATTACACGGGCGGCACCGTACATTTGGTGATTAACAATCAAATCGGTTTCACCACCTCGGACCCGCGCGACACCCGCTCCACGCTGTATTGCACCGATGTGGTCAAGATGATTGAAGCGCCTGTGTTGCATGTGAACGCAGATGATCCAGAAGCCGTCGTGTTGTGTACGCAATGGGCTTTGGAATACCGCCAGAAGTTCAACAAAGATGTGGTTGTGGATATCATTTGTTTCCGCAAACTCGGTCACAACGAGCAAGACACCCCCGCGCTCACGCAGCCGCTGATGTATAAGAAAATTGCGCAGCATCCCGGCACGCGCAAGCTCTATGCAGACAAGCTCGCCGCGCAAGGCTTGGGCGATACGTTGGGCGACGAGATGGCGGTGGCTTTCCGCGCCGCGATGGATGCTGGCCAGCACACAGAAGACATCACCATCAGCAACTTCAAAAGCAAGTATGCGGTGGATTGGGCTCCCTTCCTCGGCAAAAAATGGACCGACGCTGGCGACACGGCCATCCCCACCGCGGAGTGGAAGCGCATCGCAGAAAAACTCACGACGATTCCTGAATCCATCACACCGCATCAGTTGGTGAAAAAAGTCTATGCTGATCGCGCAGCGATGGGCCGAGGCGAAGTCAATGTCGATTGGGGCATGGGCGAGCATATGGCCTTCGCATCGCTGGTGGCCAGCGGCTATCCTGTGCGTTTGTCTGGTGAGGATTGCGGGCGCGGCACCTTCACGCACCGCCACGCCGTCATTCATGATCAAAACCGTGAAAAGTTTGACGCAGGCACACACATCCCGCTGCAAAACGTGGCTGACGGTCAAGCGCCCTTTGTGGTGATTGATTCGCTGCTTTCGGAAGAAGCGGTGCTCGCTTTTGAATACGGCTATGCCTCGAACGATCCCAACACACTCGTGATTTGGGAAGCGCAGTTTGGTGATTTTGCCAATGGCGCACAGGTGGTGATCGATCAGTTCATCGCCTCGGGCGAAGTGAAGTGGGGCCGTGTCAACGGCATCACGCTGATGCTGCCCCATGGCTACGAAGGCCAAGGCCCTGAGCACAGCTCTGCTCGATTGGAGCGCTTCATGCAGTTGGCAGCCGATGCCAACATGCAAATCGTGCAGCCGACCACGGCGAGTCAGATTTTCCATGTGCTGCGCCGCCAGATGGTGCGCGATTTGCGCAAGCCGCTGATCATCATGACACCCAAATCTTTGTTGCGTAATAAAGATGCCACGTCACCGCTGTCTGAGTTCACCAAAGGTGGCTTCCAAACCGTGATCCCAGAAAACAAAGCGCTGGATGCCAAGAAGGTCAAGCGCGTGGTGGCTTGCTCAGGCAAGGTCTATTACGACCTGGCCAAGAAGCGCGAGGAAAAAGGGCATGACGATACAGCGCTGATCCGCGTGGAGCAGCTCTATCCGTTCCCGCACAAAGCCTTTGCTGCGGAGCTGAAAAAGTATCCTAATTTGCAAGACATCGTGTGGTGCCCAGATGAGCCGCAAAACCAAGGTGCTTGGTTCTTTGTGCAACATTACATTCATGAAAACATGAATGAAGGCCAAAAGCTAGGCTACGCTGGCCGCGCCGCCTCAGCTTCTCCCGCAGCGGGCTATGCACATCTGCACCAAGAGCAACAAAAAGCGCTCACCGATGCAGCCTTCGCAAAGCTCAAGGGTTTTGTGTTGACGAAATAAACTTAAAAACCAAAAACCGGACGCAAAAGCCGCAAAAGTTGCGCACAAGTCGCAAAAAAGTCAAAGAAAACTTTCACGGTATTTTTTGCGTCTTTTGCGTAACTTTTACGCCCTTTGCGTCCGGTATTGAAAACTCTTTGAATGGAAATAAAAATGGCAATCGTAGAAGTCAAAGTCCCGCAACTGTCTGAATCTGTGGCCGAAGCCACCATGCTGCAATGGAAAAAGAAGCCCGGCGATGCAATCGCCATCGACGAAATTTTGATCGAAATCGAGACCGACAAAGTCGTGCTCGAAGTGCCTGCGCCTAGCGCCGGTGTGTTGGCTGAAATTTTGGTGGCCGATGGCGGCATGGTGGTATCGGA
>JANMDE010000529.1:0-7989 GCA_031376105.1 Variovorax sp.
CACGGGTGATTTAGGTAGCTCGTCTCGGAAGATGATGGATTTGGGGATTTTGTAATCGGTGAGCAAAGTCTTGCAATGCGCGAGCACGGCATCCTTGCTCAGCTCGCCCACATGCTCCGGGTTCTTCACGATATAGGCACGCACCGCCTCTCCAGATTTTGTATCGGGCACGCCCACCACGGCAGCCTCCAAAATCGCATCCATTTTGGCTAGCGCATCTTCAATTTCGTTGGGATACACGTTAAAGCCCGAGACGAGCACCAGGTCTTTCTTGCGATCCACAATTTTGAAATAGCCTTGTGCATCCATCACGGCCACGTCACCCGTGTAAAGCCAGCCGTCTTTGAGCACGGCGGCCGTCTCATCTGGGCGCTGCCAGTAGCCCTTCATGGTTTGCGGGCCGCGCACGATGAGCTCGCCCGGTTCGCCTTGAGCGACCGCGATACCAGCGTCATCCACCAATCTCACCTCGGTGCCGGGCACGGGAATGCCAATGCTGTCGGCCTTGGCTGTGCCGCTCAGAGGATTGAAGCTCACCACAGGCGAGCATTCGGTGAGACCAAAGCCTTCTGCGATACGCGTGCCGGTGATCTTTTGCCAGCGCTCGGCCACGGCGTGATGCAGCGCTGTGCCGCCAGCAATGGCGGCTTTCAGATGCTTGGGCGGGAAGGCGGTGAACCATTCTTCGTTCATCAAGCCGTTGAAGAGCGTGTTCACGCCGGTGATCCAGGTGATGGGATAGTTCTCAATGGCGCGTTGCAGGTTTTGCACGGGGCGCGGGCTGGGGATCAAGATATTGCGTCCACCAATGTCTAGGAAAGAGAGCAAATTCGCAGTGAACGCGAAGATGTGATACAGCGGCAGCGCGGTGAGCACGCACTCGCCTTGCGCCATATGCGATTTGCCCATGGCCAGCACTTGATCCACATTAGCAATCATGTTGGCATGTGTGAGCATCGCGCCTTTGCTCACCCCGGTTGTGCCGCCCGTGTATTGCAAGGCGACGATTTCGCTGGCGGGGAGATTCTCCCAATAGGTTTTTACTTTGCCAGCGGATTGCTTGGCTTTGCCAGCATCCAGCGCTGCAGCCAAGCGCTCAATTTTTTGCGACAGCGTAGGAATCGGCGGCAGCACTTTGCTCCAGACTTTTTGCACGCCGCGCACGATCATGTTAGGCACAGCGGGGAACATTTCCGACACGCCTGCGAGCACGATGCGCTCAATATTCGTTTTCGGAATCACTTCTGCTAGCTTGTCGGCAAACATATCCACAATCACCAGCACGCGAGCGCCAGAATCTTTGAACTGATGTGCCATCTCGCTGGGCGTGTAGAGAGGATTGGTGTTGACCAACACACAGCCCGCCTTGAAGATGCCAAAGGCCACCACAGGATAGGCCAAGCCGTTGGGCAGTTGCACAGCCACGCGGTCACCCGCTTTCAGGCAGCAAACTTCGCGCAGATAAAGGGCAAAGGCATCCGAGAGTTCACCCACGTGGGCATAGCTCAAGCTGCCATTCATGCCATTGGGCACGACGGCGGTGTAAGCGATCTGCTTGGCATAGCGCTCGCAAGCGCTGTTTACCAATTGCGCTAGGTTGGTATAGCGCGCGGCTGGCAGCTTTAGCGCGATCGCTGTGCCATATGCGGCTTCCCAAGGCTTGGTATCGTAAATCGGCGAGTCGGCCATCTTTCTTGTCTCCAGAGTGTCATTTCTGAGACAGGATTGTGTCTAGATACTTACTTTTAGCCAAGGCTTGGGCGAATCAGCCCGACAAGTCGCAGGGCTTCTGATTCGGGAAACTACTGATTTTTAGAGCGTAAACACAGCGCGAATCTCGCCTGTTTGCACACCACGCGCATTGCGCAAGGGCTGCGGTGCCCAAGCTTGTAAGGCTTCGCGTTGCTTAGCATCCAGCCAAGCAAGCTGATCCATCGCCACGACGGCTGCGGCATACAGGGCATTCATATTGCCGCTGATCATTTTGATGGCGATGGCCTCTTGCCTACTGATGCTGGCAATCACCTGCACGCCGTCTGCGCCGATCTTGGTGATCCAATCGCCTCGGCCTGCTTGCGTGAAGGCGAGATCGTTGCGGCCTGTGCCTGAGATCATTTCTGGGTGTTGAACAAACGCATTTCGTAGCACTGCGAATGGCTCGCCCAGCTCGGGGTCGCTTGCGCCACTGGCGAGCCGCGCAAAGGCATGCGCGAGGTTGCATAGCGGCATCGCGTAATTCGGTGCTGAGCAGCCGTCTGTGCCAGCAGTCAGTTGCGTTGCATCGGATTTGGTGGCTTGCATCACGCTCAGATGGATGGCTTGCTGCAAGGGATGTTCAGGCGAGAGGTGATTCTCCAGAGGCAGGCCATGCTGAACGCAATAGGCGAGAAATCCTGTGTGTTTGCCGCTACAGTTGTTGTGACGTTCATCAAAATTGAGATCAACGGGCGCGCTTAGCCCGCCGTAGGAAAAGCGCAGCGGCACATGGCAGCCGCATTGCAGGGCTTTGTAAGGCTGGCCAATTTTGCGCAGCATGTCATCCACCTGCGCCACATGCATGTCTTCACCATTGTGGCTCGCGCAGAGCAGGGCAGTTTGCTCGGGTGTGAAGCCGAAATGCGCTAAACCTCCGCCTTGCAACAAAGGCAGCGCTTGGAAGGGCTTGATGGTGGAGCGCGTGAAACTCACGGCAAGCGCATCGCCTGCGCTGCGCAGCAACTGGCCTTTGGCGTTGACGACAGCGATCGCGCCTGCATGCACAACTTCAGGCAGCGCGCCGCGCGTATAGTCAATGAGGGGTATGAATTTCATAGCAAACTATCAATTTGATACAAGGGCGAGCATGCCTTTTGTTTCAATAAATGCCACCACATCGCTCACGCCGCTCTGCGTTTTCAAATTGGTCATCACATAGGGCCGGTTGGCCGATGGGCGCATGCGCTTGGTGTCAGCTTCCATCACATCGAGATTTGCGCCGACGTAAGGCGCGAGATCGGTTTTGTTGATCACGAAGAGATCGCTCTTGGTGATGCCAGGGCCGCCTTTGCGCGGAATTTTCTCGCCAGCGGCCACGTCAATCACATAAATCGTGAGGTCAGACAGCTCGGGGCTGAACGTTGCAGCTAGATTGTCTCCCCCGCTTTCCACAAACACGATGTCTGCATTGGGGAATTGCTCCAGCATGCGGTCAATCGCTTCTAGGTTGATCGAGGCATCTTCGCGGATGGCTGTGTGCGGGCAACCCCCCGTTTCCACGCCCATGATGCGCTCTGCAGGCAGCGCGCCGCTCACTGTCAAGATGCGCTGGTCTTCTTTGGTGTAGATGTCGTTGGTGATGGCAATCAGATCGTATTTTTCGCGCATCGCTTTGCAGAGCATCTCAAGGAGCGTGGTTTTGCCAGAGCCGACGGGGCCGCCAATACCTACTCGCAAGGGGGGGAGATGCTTTGTACGGTTTTTGATGTGGTGTAGGGTGGACATGGTGGGTATCTTAGGGTTTGAGACAGAATTCGAATACCAACTTCCGGACGCAAAAGGCGCAAAAGTTGCGCAAAAGACGCAAAAAAGTCAGAAGAAAAAAGACAAGAATAAAGATGGGTGTTGCTTGGGTTCATCCTCCGAGGGCATTTTGTCTCTTTTGCGTCTTTTGCGTAACTTTTGCGCCCTTTGCGTCCGGTATTTGGTATTTCATTCTCAAGAACGAAACAACCTCGAATACTGCGTCTCATGTTGCGAAGACACTATCGCCAGCATCGGTGAAAAGGCCTGCCGTACGCTATCTGGTAAACGCAAGGCAGCCTCTACAGCCGCAGGAATCTCAGCTGCAAGTTGCTGCAAGATGCGTTGCCCAGCCGTTTGTCCAAGCGGCACGGCTTTGATGGCGGCTTGCACCATGTTTTCTGCCCAGCCGAAGGTGAAAGCCAAGCCAATGTCGCGCGGGCTGGCTTGCGTGCGAGTGGCTGCCAAGGCGAAGGCCATCGGGTAGGTAGGTACTTGATCGCCGAGCCAGTGCGCGGCATCGAGCTCGGGCGATTGCACCTTGAGCCATTCGATGAGCGAGCGCCCCATTTGCTCGGTTTGCAGGCGCAGCTCATGCGTCTCGCGGGTTTGCAGCACCCATGCATTGAGCTCCTGCACACGCTCAGCATCATCGCGCCTGATGGCTGCAACGGCTTTGCAAAGCGCCGCCAAATCGCCGCGCGCTAAGCTGATATGCAATTGATCTTGCAACCAAATTGCTATCGAATCAGGATCTATTCGGCCAGATTCTATGCTGGCTTCTAGCCCTTCTGAGTATGAAAACCCCCCGATGGGCAAGGCGGGAGAGGCCAGCCAGATCAGTTGAAGTAGGCTGCTGGCAGGTAGTGCCGCAGCGGGTGGGTCGAAGATACGGCGCATGAATGAACGCGCTTAATGCGAATGGCCGTGATTGCAATCTGGCCCATGTACATGACCGTGCTGATGCGCGGGCGCAGCGGCAATCGGAATCGAGGGGCGCTTGGCAGGTGTGGCTGAGTGCGCGTGCTCGTGTGGGTGCTCATGCGAATGCTCAGACGGTTGCGCGTGATCATGCTCATGCTCTTTCCCGTGCCCATGAGAATGCCCGCCATGCGAGGAATAGGCGCCACTCTCTGGCTCAAACGATTCCGTCACGTCATTCACGATCAAATGCATCGCGCGCAGCATCTCCGCCAGCACATGATCCGGCTCAATCTTCAAATGATCCGGCTTCAATTCAATCGGCACATGCCGGTTACCCAAGTGATACGCCGCCCGAATCAAATCATAGGGTGAGCCATGCGCTGAGCAATGCGTGATGCGCAGCACAGGCTGCCCAGCCGCCACCACGAGCACCAGCGAGCCATCTTCCGCCACCAACACATCCCCACCGCGCACCACCATGCCGCGCTGCAAAAACACACCAAGTTGTCTACCGCCCGAATCGATGCAGTCGAAGCGACTTTTTTGCCGCACATCCCAATCGAGCTCCACGGTATTCGCACGTTTGATCAGCACAGAGGCAAGCCCCGCGCCTTGGGGCATGAGTTTGGAAATTTGAATCATGCGTTGATTAGAACAAGAAATACCGCTGCGTTAGCGGCAGGCTCTTGGCGGGTTCGCAAGTGAGGAGGAGGCCGTCGGCGCGGACTTGGTAGGTTTGCGCATCGATCTCCATTTTGGGCAGGTAATCATTGTGGATCATGCTACGTTTGGTGATACTGCGGTTGTTTTTGACGACACCGATCGTTTTTTGCAGACCGTAGCGCTCGGGCACGCCGGCTGCTAGTCCTGCTTGGGAGATGAAGGTCATGCTCGATTTATGCAGGCTGCGGCCAAAGCTGCCGAACATGGGGCGGTAATGCACGGGCTGGGGCGTGGGGATACTCGCATTCGGGTCACCCATCGCGGCCATGGCGATGCTGCCGCCTTTCAGAATGAGCGCAGGTTTTACGCCAAAGAAGGCGGGCTTCCAGACCACGATATCGGCCCACTTGCCCACTTCAATGCTGCCCACTTCATGGCTGATGCCATGCGAGATGGCGGGGTTGATGCCCAGCTTGGCGATGTAGCGTTTGGCGCGCGCGTTGTCGTTGCGGTCTGTGTCGCCGGGCAGCTTGCCGCGCTGTTGCTTCATTTTGTGCGCAGTTTGCCAGCAGCGGGTGATGACTTCACCGACGCGGCCCATGGCTTGGCTGTCAGAGCTGAACATGCTGATCGCGCCCAGATCATGCAAGATGTCTTCGGCGGCAATGGTTTCTTTGCGAATGCGGCTTTCGGCAAAGGCCAAGTCTTCTGCGATGCTTGCGTCTAGGTGGTGGCAAACCATCAGCATGTCCACATGCTCATCGAGCGTGTTGACGGTGTAGGGCATCGTGGGATTGGTAGAGCTAGGCAGAAAATTGGCTTCGCCCACCAAGCGCATGATGTCAGGCGCATGGCCGCCGCCTGCGCCTTCAACGTGAAACGCGCAAAGCGTGCGTCCCTTGGTGGCGGCGAGTGTGTCTTCCACAAAGCCAGACTCATTGAGCGTGTCGCTGTGAAGGGAGATTTGCGTGTCGGTCAGCTCGGCAACATCCAAGCAATTGCTAATCGCTGCGGGGGTGGAGCCCCAATCTTCGTGCAGCTTGAGGCCAATCGCGCCGGCATGGATTTGATCGAGCAGTGCGTTAGGCAGAGAGGCATTGCCTTTTCCCAAAAAGCCCAAATTCATGGGGAAGGCATCGGCTGCTTGCAGCATGCGCTCAATATGCCAAGCGCCGGGCGTGCAGGTCGTGGCTAGCGTGCCAGTGGCCGGGCCTGTGCCGCCGCCAAACATGGTGGTTACGCCGCTGGCCAAGGCCTCTTCGATTTGCTGTGGGCAGATGAAGTGAATGTGCGTGTCAATGCCGCCAGGCGTGACGATGTTGCCTTCACAACTGATGATCTCGGTGCCCGGGCCGATGATGATGTCCACACCGCTTTGCGTATCGGGGTTGCCGGCTTTGCCGATAGCGACGATGCGGCCGTCTTTGAGGCCAATGTCTGCTTTCACAATGCCCCAGTGGTCAACGATGAGCGCGTTCGTCATCACGGTGTCCACAGCGCTTTCTGCTCGTGTGCGTTGGCCTTGCGCCATGCCATCGCGAATCGTTTTCCCGCCGCCGAATTTCACTTCTTCGCCGTAGCCGCCAGCTTGGAGCGTGAAGTCCTTTTCGACTTCAATGATCAGATCGGTGTCTGCCAAGCGTACACGGTCGCCCACCGTAGGGCCAAAGATTTCTGCGTAGGCGCGTTTCTGAATGGTTGCCATGTTTAAAGCGCTCCTTGCACTTGGGCGTTGAAGCCAAAAACCATGCGATCACCCGCGAAATCAACCAGCTCCACGGTGCGCTGCTGACCGGGCTCGAATCGCACAGCCAAGCCGCTGGCGATGTTTAGCCGCATACCGCGTGCAGCGGTGCGATCAAAGCTGAGCGCGGTATTGGTCTCAGCAAAGTGGTAATGCGAGCCGACTTGGATGGGCCGATCACCTGCGTTTTTCACCACGAGCGTGATCGCGCGCCGCCCGACATTGAGCGCATGCTCGCCGTCATCAATCAACATTTCGCCTGGAATCATGTGCCGCTCACTTCTTCGATAGCCAAACGGCGACAGCAATGAGCACGCCCAGTACCGCCAAGCCCGCCACATCGCTCGTGTGCCAATGCGAGCCTGTAAAACCATGGCCTTCGTGAGAAAAAGCTGGCTTCGCCCCCATAAATACTGCGTAGAGCGCTATTGATTTAATAGTATTTGAGATCATAAGAAAGTTCTCTAAAGAAATGCTTAAAGATTCATTGAATCGGTTGGTGCACAGTGACAAGCTTGGTGCCATCTGGAAAAGTTGCTTCGATTTGAATATCTGGAATCATCTCGGCGATGCCGTCCATCACATCGGCTTTGCTGAGGATGCTGCGGCCTTCGCTCATCAGCTGGGCAACCGTTTTGCCGTCTCGCGCGCCCTCCATCACAGCAGCGCTGATGAAGGCAATGGCTTCGGGGTAATTGAGCTTCAAGCCACGCGCTTTTCGCCGTTCCGCCAGCAATGCGGCGGTGAACAGAAGGAGCTTGTCTTTCTCTCGAGGGGTAAGTTCCATAAGATTGTCGTCAGTAGGGTGTTATCCACATTGTGGTGCAAAAAGCATGCCTTGATCACGCGATGAACCATGAAATGACTCGCACCAAAACGAGTTGATTTCGAGAAGATGCTTTATTTTGGTGCATCGAAGTCGGTCAAGGCGAAGATATGGCCGCCAAGATGCCTTGGCATAAACCTTGCTGTGCTTGGTGTGATCACCGTGATCAAATATTCACATCTAGGAGAAGTATCAATGGATCGTCGCGAAACTATCAAGTCCCTCAGTGCAGCTACCGCTGTTGCATTGACGGGCACATCTGGCGCTGCGTTGGCTCAGGCCGGTAGCACTATCAAGGTTGGCATTTTGCACAGCCTCTCGGGCACCATGGCCA
>JANMDE010000564.1:0-2222 GCA_031376105.1 Variovorax sp.
AAAAATATATCATTAAATGCGCCGTTCCTACGGAACTCAACAAGGATTTCGTTGTTTTTACCCCCAAATAAATTTGGGGGCTACAATATTAACCGTCCTTACAGGACTTTTAACCCAATATTCGCATTAAAAGCGAAAAAATGATATTTCTATAAATGTGTGAGTCCTCTGGACTTATTCTTTTATCTAATATTGAGTCCAGAGGACTCACACCCCGAATACTCGGGGTAGAAAACATTGAAAAACAATTATTTCGAGTCCAGCGGACTCGCACATTTAACATCAATTTTTAGAACCAATCAACCCTGACTGAGGGGGTATCAATGCCGTTACTCCGTTCTATTGGGAATACTTGGACGCAACTGGATTCTTAGAAGTTTTCAATTTTCCCAAATGGAACGGGGGTAGATGTGTTGTTCCGATAATCTAAATAACACAACTGCCCCCGTTCCATTTGGTAAAATAGTAAGACTGAAAAAGGGGGCGAAACTACTAACCTCGTCCAAGGGGAGAGAAGGCGAGACGGAAGCCCAAATTATTACTGCGAACGCTTGGCATATTCAGATTGCGAAAGGAAACACGGCAGAAGTTTGCTTTGCTGAACCAACTGCCACCCCGCAGTACACGATACGCATCTTTACTGCCAATACTTTTTGCGTTTACGATTGCATTACTACTGTTGTAGTCACTATAGATATCGTGGCACCACTCCCAGACGTTGCCACTCATATCATAAATACCCAATTCGTTGGGCTTTTTAGTTCCAATTATGAAGGTTCTATCCGCTAAATTTCGTCCATTATACCACGAAACCTCGCTAATATTATCACCACCACTGTATTTATAACCTTTTGATTGATTGCCTCCTCGTGCAGCATATTCCCATTCTGCTTCAGTTGGTAGGCGATATTTTCTGTCCGATAATAGATTTAATTTTTGTAAAAATACTTGAATATCATCCCAGCTAACATTTTCAACGGGACATTGATCACAGCCCTTGAATTTCAATTCTCGAGGATTATTTCCCATAACTTCTCTCCATTCTTTTTGAGTTACTTCATATTTTCCGATATAAAAATCGCTGAGCGCTACTGAATGAGCAGGTTTTTCATTGGCTTCAGAATCGTTTCCTTGTTCAATTGTGAAGCCCATCGTGAACGTACCGCCTTTGACGAAAACCATGTTAGATTCAAGAGATTTAGGGGCAGAGGACGTGCGTAAACGTTTGAGTTCAGTATCACGATTGGCTACTTCCTTTCGCGCTTGCTGCAACTCTAAATTAGCCTGAGATAATTCGCGCTCAATTTGCTTTAATGAAGTTTCATTTGCGGTAGTCTTGACTTCCTTAGCCGCTATAAGATCGTTTTTAAGTTGTTCTGCTTCTTGAGTTTTTCTTTCTAACTCAAGGCGGGCTTGTTGTGCTTCTTGTTCAGCTTGAGCTTTTATTTGATAAGCACTCAATATTTCTTGTTCTTTTTCAGAAAGCTGAGATAGGGTTTTATCTTGTTTTTTTATTAATTCCTCGAGTTGTGAATTGGTAGCTTGCTGTATATAATTACTAAAATCTTTTTGCTGATCTACACCAGCAGCTGTTGTTGCAGATGTGGCTTCGTTCGTGTTCTGGTTTATCAGTCTAAGATTTTCAAATTCTTTCTTTCGCAGATTTAAAGTAGAATCACTGTCGAGTAAATCCTGAGAATTAGCTACGTCATTTCCCTTCACAGTGCTATTAGAGGGTTCATCTTTAGCAGTCAATGAATTTGAATTTGAGGGCGCTTTTTTGGCGTTTGCGTCCGAGAACCACCACCAGACTACAGTAATTAAAAAGGCGAATAAAGAGATGGATGTTAAAATATTTGCCCGCTGTCTTTTCTTGCGTTCCAAATTAGCTATTCGCTTACTTTCAAGCACTTCCATCACCCGCATAACAGTTAATCTGTCTTTTTCTGCTTCTTGTTGTGATTTTACGCGTTTGGGGAAGGCTTGTAATATGGGTTTAACCAAATTGCTGTGACTCAGTTCGTAAGAATAGCCGCCCTGTATGCTTGGCTCGGCACGGAGTAAGTGGCTATCAACAAGGCTCGCGAGGGTTTTAGCGCTGACGAATTGTAGGGCTTTCCCTTCATATAAGTTGAGACGGCGTTCCTCTTTCTCTAATATTAGATTATCTTCTATCAGTAAACGGGCGGGTATTTGTTCAGCGGAGTCTAAGTTTTCAATAC
>JANMDE010000006.1:0-3816 GCA_031376105.1 Variovorax sp.
GTGATTTCCGCTCAAACGTCAGTTTTTCAAGGGAAAGTACTGATACGACAAATCCCCTTCGCTTGGATTTCCAAAAGCAAGCGTTTGCAAAACATCCCGCATTGCGCTATGTTCTGTCATGCTCAAACGAAGCCGAATTGAAGATGTGGCACTGGCCGCAGGTGTCTCCACTGCCACCGTCTCGCGGGCCCTGTCTCGGCCTGAACGGGTCAGCCAAAAGACGCGGGAAAAGGTGCAAGCTCAAATTGAGAAGCTGCGATATGTGCCAGATGCGGCCGGGCGGGCTTTGGCTTCGGGGCGAACACAAACGATTGGCTGTGTGATTCCCACGCTCGATCTGGCCATCTTTGCCAAGAGCACGCATGCGATGCAGGTGAGCTTGGCGCAATCGGGCTACCAGTTGCTGGTGGCTAGCCACAACTACGATTTGGCAATGGAAGTGGATTTGGTACAGGCCTTGATGCATCGCGGCGTGGACGCTTTGGTACTGGTGGGCGCAGAGCATCAGGCCCAAGTTTGGCGCCAAATCAAAAGCTGGAACAAGCCGGCCCTCCTCACTTGGTCATGTGATGACCGCCTGCCCTCGGTCGGTTTCGATAACCAAGAAATTGCCGCCTTGGCCACCCGACACTTACTTGAATTGGGGCATCAACACATCGGAATGATTTCTGGTCACACGCAATACAACGACCGGGCCAGGCAGCGCCAAGAGGGATTTTTATCGCAAATGAAGGCCCAAGGCATGTTCAGTCGGCAGCACTGGGTTTGCGAGCAAGATCTGAGCATCAGCGGCGGCAGGCAGGGTCTGCGGCAGATTTGGGCACAACCGACTCAGCCCACCGCTCTGGTGTGTGGCAACGACCTGCTGGCGATCGGCGCTTTGCTGGAAGCGCAGGAGATGGGTTTAAATGTGCCGCGAGATGTGTCCATTTGCGGTGTCGATAACCATGAGTTGGCTGGAGAGTTGAGGCCGGGTTTGACCACCGTTAGTCTGCCCACGGGTGATTTGGGGCGTATCGCGGCCGCGCAGATCTTGCGGATCTTAGAGGGTCAGCCCGTTCCACAGCAATCCTTGCTTCCGTTTCATTTGGTACGCCGAGATTCCACGGATGTGCCTCGCCCAAGTCAAGCGCCACAGAAAGACCGTGCTGCAAAATAGTGCCATGCAAAATGAACTCATCGTCTACGGCATCCCCAACTGTGATGCGGTTAAAAAATCGCGCGTCTGGTTGGATGCGCAAGGCAAGGCCTACCGTTTTCATGACTTCAAGAAAGAAGGCGTGCCCGACATCGCGCTGGACCTGTGGGTGAATGCGCTCGGGTGGGAAGCTTTGATCAACAAAAAAGGCACGACTTGGCGCAAGCTCAATCCAGCGGCGCAAGAAGCGGTGATTGATGCGCAGAGTGCGATGCGCTTGATGCAGGAAGAGCCCAGCGTGATCAAACGGCCCGTGGTGATGCACGCTGATTGGGTGACTGTGGGGTACACGCCAGAAAAATGGTGAAGCATGTGTGAGCGAGGGCGTGAGTGGGGGGGGTGAATAAATCACGTATTCAGTGCAAATATTTGAACAAATTTGATTCCTATCCCTTATAGAATAAAGATAGCTTGCTATAAATTTCATAGTACCTGTCTGCTACCTGCGACAAAGCCAAGATGTATGCTTGCCCAAGCGCACATTCAGCTTCACAATCTGGCGTTTCAACACAAGGAGCCTCATCATGGGTTTATTAGATTCTGTTCTCGGCGCGGTCATGGGCGGTGGCGCGAACCAAGCAGCGGGCGGCGGTGGCGGCAATTTGGCAGCCTTAATCCCCGTGATCACCAGCATGCTCAGCAATGACGGCCAGCATGGCGGCTTGGGCGGCTTGATGGAAAAATTCAACCAAGCAGGCATGGGCGATGTGGTCAGCTCGTGGGTCGGCAAAGGTGAAAACATGCCCATCAGTGCAGACCAACTCAGCCAAGTGCTCGGCTCAGGCGCCATGGGCGACATCGCTGCCAAGCTCGGCATGAACCAAGGCGAAGCAGGCGGCGCACTCGCGCAGATGCTCCCCGGCCTGATCGACAAACTCACGCCTGATGGCCAAGCCCCTGCTGGCGGTTTGGGCGGCGCGGGTGATTTGATGGGGATGCTGGGCAAGTTGATGCAAAAGTGATAGCAAACTACATAGATTTGATAGGGGCTTCGACCCTTTTTTTGTAATCTTTGTTTGCTGAAGAATGATGGCGGCATGGAGCGGCCACAACCGCAGCCAACGCCCTGCAAAACTACGTCGAATCACCTACGCCACTTCGTCAAACCAGAAATCGGCTAAGCTTCAAGATTGTCATTCTCAAGCCCCTTGGCAGTCAATTCCCAAGGTCAGCTACAGCAAAAAGGAAGCATCATGCAAGACCCCATCGTCATCGTTTCTGCCGCCCGCACGCCCATGGGCGCTTTTCAGGGTGACTTCGCCTCGCTTTCCGCGCACGATCTTGGCGGCGCGGCGATCAAAGCCGCTGTGGAGCGCGCTGGCATCTCGCCGGATGTGGTGAACGAAGTCTTGTTTGGCAACTGCCTGATGGCCGGCCTTGGCCAAGCGCCTGCTCGCCAAGCAGCTTTCAAAGGCGGCTTGCCTAACAGCGCGGGCGCCGTCACTTTATCCAAAATGTGTGGCTCGGGTATGCGCGCCGCCATGTTTGCGCATGACATGCTCACAGCGGGCAGCGTGGACGTGATGGTGGCTGGCGGTATGGAAAGCATGACGAATGCGCCGCATCTTTTGCTCAAAGGCCGCAGCGGTATCCGCATCGGCCACGACCGCATTTATGACCACATGATGCTCGACGGTTTGGAAGACGCTTACGAACCCGGCCGCGCCATGGGCACGTTTGGCGAAGAGTGCGCTGAGAAATACAAATTCAGCCGCGAAGCACAAGACAAATTCGCGATTGCCAGCGTAGAACGTGCGCAAGCTGCGACAAAATCAGGCGCGTTTGCCGCCGAGATCACACCCGTGACCTTCAAAACCCGCGCCGGAGAAACGGTCATCAGCATCGACGAAGGTCCGCTCAAAGCAAAGCTCGACAAGATTTCGACTTTGAAGCCTGCATTCAAAAAGGACGGCACGATTACCGCTGCATCTTCATCATCCATCAATGATGGCGCAGCCGCTTTGGTGATGATGCGCGAGAGCACCGCAGCCAAACTCGGCTGCAAACCGCTGGCAATAATCGTGAGCCACGCGCTGCATGCGCAAGAGCCCAACTGGTTCACCACCGCCCCCGTCGGCGCTACGCAAAAAGCGCTGGCCAAAGCGGGCTGGAATGTGAAAGACGTGGATTTGTGGGAAGTCAACGAAGCCTTCGCCGTCGTTCCCATGGCATTGATGACGGAACTCAACGTCGCTCATGAGATCGTGAACGTCAACGGCGGTGCCTGCGCACTCGGCCACCCCATCGGCGCGAGCGGTGCGCGCATCTTGGTCACGCTCATGCACGCCTTGAAAGCGCGCGGCCTCAAGAAAGGCGTGGCAACGCTGTGCATTGGCGGCGGTGAAGGGACGGCAGTTTGTTTAGAGATGCTCTGATTTAGATAGCAAACTATTATTTATCTATAAGGGCTAAGCAGCGAAATGATACTCACTGACGACCATATTGCCGTGCAAGACGCGGTGCGCAGTTATGTGCAAGCGGAAATCGCGCCGCATGCCGGTGAGTGGGATAAGTCGCACCATTTCCCCAAAGAGCAGCTGCGCGGCTTGGCCGATTTGGGTTGCTACGGCGTGGCTGTGCCGGAAGAGTATGGCGGCGCGGGTTTGGATTATTTGAGC
>JANMDE010000043.1:0-3229 GCA_031376105.1 Variovorax sp.
CTCAGCCAACATGAGTATTACCAAGACCAACAATGTCACCACCTTAACGGCAGGCACCACCACGAGCTACAGCGTGACGGTGACCAACGCGGGGCCCTCCAACGTGACCAATGCGGTGTTCAAAGACACCCCTTCAGCAGGTTTAGTGTGCACCAGCATCAGCTGCGTCCCGTCTGGTACAGCGCTGTGTCCACTGCCAGCGAATTTGACGGTGGCCAACATGACTGGGCCTGGTATTCAAATCCCCAGCTTGACCGCACCGCCCACCAGTTCGGTGCGCTTCACAATCATTTGCAACGTCACTGCGACGGGTCGGTAGCGTAGCTGCGCGCAAAGTCTCGTCGTTTGCATTGAAAAGGCCTATTTCCGCTGAGCTTGCGCCTTCGCCAACGCCGCCTGCACATAGCGGCGCTTCTTTTCTAGCTCAGCGCTGTCTTTGATGCGGCTCACGGTTTCGGGATGATCGACGAGAGCTTGCAGCTTATCTTGCAGCATTTTTTCAAGCATTTTAGGCTTCTCGCCCTTATAGATACTGCGCCGTGCGCTCATCTTTTCATAGCGCTCTAAGGCAGCATCTGCCTGCGCCTGATCCCAAGCTTGCCAGCCAGTGCGGCCGGGCGTGGTGATTTCAATTTCAATGCAGTCCACGGGGCAGGCGGGGATGCACAGCTCGCAACCCGTGCAAATCGCTTCATCCACGGTATGCATTTGTTTGCTCGCGCCGATGATGGCATCCACCGGGCAGGCTTTGATGCAGAGCGTGCAGCCAATGCACCAGTCTTCGTCGATGAAGGCCATGGTGCGTTCCTGCGCTTGGCCATGAAGCGGATTCAAAGCTATCACCGGCTGGCCAACGAGCGCGGCGAGGCGCGCTATGCCTTCATCACCGCCGGGCGGGCATTGGTTGATGGCCGCGCCCTCATGCGCGATAGCTTGCGCATAGGAGGCGCAATCAGGGTAGCCGCAGCGCTGGCATTGGGTTTGCGGCAACAGCGCATGCAGCGCCTGCGCCGCAGGGCTCAAAGAACTGGCAAGCAGGGTCATCGCTGCGCAAAAGCTAGGTCATTCAAGGCAATGCAATGCCATTCATCGCAAAATCACCCGACGAATCAGGCGACGCGCGCCTTCTTAGTAGCTACTTTTTTAGGAGCAAACTGTTTAGAGTTAGTCAGGGCGACTGGCCGTTTTGATGCAGATTTTTCAGAAGCAAGCGCTTTACCCGCCGCTTTGAGTGCTGTTTTTGGAGTCGCTTTTGAAGTGGCTTTTGGCGTCGTCTGAGAAGCCGCTTTTGAGGCTGCTTGAGGCGCCGCTTTGGGGCCTGCAGCTGAGGCAGCCTTTTTATGCGCTTTCAAAATAAAATCTTGCACCACTGGATAAACCATGTCGCGCCAGCGGCGGCCAGAGAAAATGCCGTAATGTCCCGCACCAGCCACCTCGTAGTGCTGCTGGCCAGATGCTGCCATGCCGCTGCACAAATCATGCGCTGCGCGGGTTTGACCGCTGCCGGAAATATCATCCAACTCGCCTTCCACCGTCAGCAGAGCGCAGCCTGAAATGTCTTGTGGTCGCACGCGCTCGGTCTTGCCGTCGGGTGAGACCACATCCCAGGTGCCATTGACCAGCTTGAAATCCTGAAACACGGTCTTGATCGTTTCTAGGTAGTAAGTGGCGTCCATGTCGAGCTCGGCGTTGTATTCGTCGTAAAACTTGCGGTGCGCATCGACGCTGCGGCCATCGCCTTTGACGAGGTCTTTGAAATAATCCCAGTGGCTTTTGGCATGGTTGCTGGGGTTCATGGCTACGAAGCCAGTATGTTGCAAAAACCCTGGATACACCTTGCGGCCCGCACCTGCGAAATTAGAAGGCACGCGATAAATCACATTGTTTTCAAACCACTGGTAACTGCGCTGCATGGCCAAATTGTTCACCGCCGTGGGCGATTTGCGAGCATCAATCGGCCCGCCCATCAACGTCATCGACAGCGGCAGTTTTTCACCGCGAGAGGCCATCAGCGACACCGCTGCCAACACTGGCACGGTGGGCTGACACACGCTCACCACATGGCAGTGGCCATACTGCGCCAGCAAATGGCGAATGAATTCCTGCACATCGTTCACATAATCGTCCAGCGAAAACGAGCCTTCAGACAAAGGCACTGTGCGGGCATTCTTCCAATCGGTGATGAATACCTTGTGGCCTTGCAGCATGCTGCGCACCGTGTCGCGCAAAAGCGTGGCGTAATGGCCAGAGAGCGGAGCAACAATCAGCACCGGCGGCTGGCCTTTGAGGCGTGTCAACGTGGCTGCATCGTCTGTGAAGCGCTTAAAGCGGCGCAGCTCGCAAAAAGGCTTGTTAATTTCTACACGTTCATGAATCGCCACATCGGTGGTGATGCCGTCATGCTCAATACCCACCGTTTTGATATCGAAAACTGGTTTTTCGTAATCTTTGCCCAAGCGATAAACCAAGTCGAAACCCGCCGCAGTTCGCTGAGCGAAGGGCATCTGGCCGAAACTATTCATCGGATTGCCATAGAGCTTGGCCGTGGCCTGCGCAAATTCGGCAAAAGGCTCCATCAAAGCGCGCTGAGTTTCATAGAGTTGGTAGAGCATGGTGTGGTTTCTTGTTGCGGCATGGTTTGCAGCGAATTTGCTGCATTGCAACATTTTAGGCTGTGCTGCGCAAATATGCCAGAGAGGTGACTCAAATACAGAGAATCAAGAGAAAACCAACAGCTCAGAAGCCTAAAGCGTGCGAAATGCGCTGCCCATCGCCCTCAAGCTTGAACCCATCCATAAAACTCACCTATGATTTAGCATGCCTAAACCCCTTGTGACCCGAATTGCTTTAATTGCCCACGATGCCAAGAAATCTGATATTGAGGCACTTTGCAAAGATTTCTTAGAATTTTTAGAAACCTGCAAACTCTGCGGCACCGGCACCACCGCCGCTCGCATCGCGCGGGGCACGGGTTTAAAAATCGAGCGTATGCTCTCCGGGCCGATGGGCGGGGACCTTCAGATTGGTGCCCGCCTGGCCAGTGGCCGCATCGATGCGGTGATTTTTCTGCGTGATCCCATGACAGCGCAGCCGCATGAGCCCGATATCAATGCCTTGGTACGAGCCTGCGATGTGCACAACGTGCCTTGCGCAACCAACCTTGCCAGCGCCCAAATGCTGCTACACACGCTCTCTTGGCTGGCGATTTTGGGGGATTGAAAGCGAATCA
>JANMDE010000189.1:0-2580 GCA_031376105.1 Variovorax sp.
CCGAACCGCCTGCGCCGCCAGCGCCGCCCGCACCCGATGTCAACACGACATCATGCCCTGCATTCACCAATGCGTTGATGTGGATACTGCCGCCAGCACCTCCACGTCCGCCGCCGTAACCGTTTCCGAATGGAGGACCGGGTGGCCCGTCGTCGCCCTTTCCGCCTGCACCTGCTGTCAAGACAATATTGCCCACCACACCGGTCATGCCGGGGTCGGTAGCTGTGATGCCCACTAGGCCAGCGACTGTACCTGCCGTGATGCTGCCGCCATTGCCACCGTTGAGGTTGCCAGGCCCGATGCCTCCGATTGCCCCATCCGCCGTGCGAATCACCACATCGCCATTCGTGCTGCTGGCAGCGACCGTGATGTCTTTGGCATTGGTGAGATAGATTCCGCCGCTGGTGCTATTGGTGAGCGCGGCTTGGTTGACGTTGGTTTGCAGCGCTTGGGTGCTGGAGCCGATGCCGGTTTTGGCGGTGGCGATCAGGGTGTTGGCTGTGACTGCATTGCCTGCGCCGCCGATGATCGCGCCCGTGCCTGCGCTACCAAGGCCTGCGTTGAGAGTGACGGTTCCTGTTGCGCCGCCATTCAAGCTGCCACCGCCTGAGAAATCAATGTTGCGGTGCGCGTTGAGCGTCAGCGTGTTGCTGCTCGTCCAAGCGGCAGTGTCGTTGACGAAGATGTTTCCGTGGCTGCGCAGTGCGAGATCAGGGGTGTTGAGCGTGATGCCGGCGAGCGTGGTGATATCGCCCAAGCTTTCTAGCTCCACGCGCGCAGCGGTGATGTCCAAACCCGTGGGCAAGGTGCTTGCGCCGATGAAGATGCTGTTGCCGCCTAAATTGAAGCTGCTGTTGCTCAAGCTGAAGCTGTTTCCAGCGCGCATACCGTTTTGCAGATGCACATTGCCGGTGATGGCACCCCAAGCGCCGTTGACCGTCAAATCTGAGCCGGCGCGCAGATCAATGGCGCTGCCGGAAATTTGGCTGGCGGTGGGCGCGGGCGGGGGATTCGTCACTGACGGGGCGTTGGGCCCCGGTGTGCCAGGCAGGCCGGGGATACCGGTGCTCTGGAGGTTGATTGCGCCTTGTGCGTTCACGGCAGCGTTGAGGATGATGTGCCCGCCCGAGCCGCCTTGATCCGCCTGGCCGCCGATGCTGGCAAGATGGCCAGCAGAGCCACCAGCGCCGCCACGGCCACCGCTGCCAGAGGCGAAATACACGTCGCCCGCCGCTACCACGGCCCGCTCGACGCGAATGCTACCGCCGTTGCCGCCAACGCCACCCTTGCCGCCCTTTCCACCGGGTAAGACCTGATTGTTGGACCCAAAAACCACGCCATCGCCACCATTGCCGCCGGCGCCGCCTTGCCCTCCATTGCCGCCTGTTAAGCGCACATCGCCACTGCCCACGGTGGTGATCCCCTCTAAAGCGCCTACAACACCCACCGTGATGCTGCTTTCATCACCTTTGCCTCCCACAGTCCCGTCTTTGCCTTCAAAAAACGTCACGGTAACGCCAACAAAAGTAAAGTACGCATCTGCACCTTTTGCACCATTGACCCCTGCAACAACCGCGCCCTGAATCACCACATCACCATTGACGCTGCGCGCAGCCACGGTGACACTTTTTGTGTTCATGACATGAATGCCGCCGCCTGTGGTGTTGTGTAAAGCCAGTTGGTTGACATTGGTTTGAAGGGGGTTCAGTGCAGTGCCCAAGCCGCTCCCGGCTGTGATCGTCAGAATGTCAGCGGTGATGCTGCTGGCGTTCAAAACGAGGTCTTGCGCTTGGAGCGTGAGCTTGCCAGTGGCGCTGATGCTGCCCAGAGTGCCATCGGCTAAGCCGGCATTGCCAGAGGGCGTGACAAAGCTGTTTCTCCAGCGTCCGTTCTCGAAAACGAAGTTCGACGGTGGGTTCAGATGGCGAGCTGTGTTCAAGCCAAAGTAGCCGCCATGCCCGCCTTTGCCTGCAGCACCGCGCGCCCCGCCTGCGCCCGCACTGATCTCAAGCGTTCCGACGGAAGTCAATGCCAATGAAGGCACATTCAATTGAATGGAGCCACCCGCTCCGCCATTGGCACCGTTTCCTCCGTTGCGGCCAAAGCCGCCCCTACCAGTATTGATTTCGAGTGCAGCGGCTGGGGCCGGGAGATCATTACCATTGCCTCCATTACCACCCCTGCCGCCTGCGCCACCTGCGCCGCCCGCGCCAGCCAAGATGCGCAGATCGCCCCCAGCGGTGATCGCGCTTTGCACGATGACAGACCCGCCAGTGCCTCCCGCAGCGCCGTTTCCTCCAAAATCACCGTTACCGCCCGCGCAGCATTCAAAATTGTCGGCTGCTTTGTAGTCGATGAGGGTGGTTGGCGTGGTGTAGTCAGGGTAAAAACCATCGTTAAACGCGCTGCCGCCATTGCCGCCTTTGCCGCCAGCACCGCCAGCGCCACCCGCGCCAGCTTGAATGATCGCATCGCCTGCGGCATGTATAGCGCTCTGCACCGTCACGGAGCCGCCCAAGCCCCCAAAATTTCCCGGGCCGCCAAACGCGCCGCCCTGGCTAACGACGGGGCCACTGCTGT
>JANMDE010000080.1:0-2575 GCA_031376105.1 Variovorax sp.
TTTTGCTAGCCAGCCCTGCTTGCCGCGCAGTGCATAGCCTCGTGCGCAAGCCCTCTGACTTATCACATGCCAAGCTACAAAACCATGTGGTGGATTTTGCCAAACTGGGCACGGCATCTGCGCAAGCCTTGGCGTTGCCAAAAATTGAGGAGGTTTATGTCTGCTTGGGTACGACCATCAAAGTGGCCGGCAGCCAAGCAGCTTTTCGCGCAATCGATTTTGATGCCGTTCTGGCTGTCGCCCGCACCGGTATTGCCTTGGGTGCTACAAAATTAGGTGTGATCTCTGCGATGGGCGCGAGCGCTACATCCAGCGTTTTTTACAGCCGAGTCAAAGGCGAGATGGAAGAAGCCATTTCCAAGCTCGGCTACAAAAGCGTCGTGATCGCACGCCCTTCTATGTTGGCAGGCGACCGCGAGGCGCTCAACCAGCGGGTGCGATCTGGCGAAAAAATTGCCTTGGTGGCGACGCGCTGGCTGCGCCCCTTGATTCCTAAAAACTACCAATCCGTTTTGGCCAGTGATGTGGCCGCAGGTTTGTATGCGCAGATGCAACGCGATGATCAAGGTACACGCGTTCTGCTTTCAGGCCAATTCCAAACGCACAACTGAATAGCTTATGCGATGAGATGCTCATTTGCACTGATCAAGAAACGCGTTCAACGACAGGCCTTCCCGAGGCAACCGCAAACTGCGCCAAGGCATGCATTGTCGCGTCTTTGCTTGTCACATCGCTGACCGTGCGCAAGCTCACTTGCAGTTTTTGCGCACTGAAATCGGCCAAGCCGTAGCCCCGTTTTTCCACATCAGCAAACACAAAATGCGGATTGCGAGCAAGGCGCTCAGGCACTTTATCGTTGCTGCTCTGCGGGCTATGGCGAGAGGTGATACTGGTGCCGCAAAATTCAGTGGCTATCGGATCACTGCTGGGTTTGCTGAAATCGGCTTTTACGTGACCCACCCAGTTTTCATGCACATCGCCACCAAAAAATACAGCGTTCTTGGTTTGAGCCTTTTGTAGTGCGTCTGTTAATCGTGTGCGGGCAGCGCTATAGCCGTCCCAGCCATCGTTCCACATGCTTTGACCTGCGCCGCTGGCGCGGAAATCGCGCGGTGCAAAAAGCGAAGACTGACCGATGATTTGCCAGCCAGGTGCATTGGCGCTGCGCGAGAGAGTTTGCGCCAGCCACGCCTCTTGCGCTGCACCAAGCATACTGCGCGCAGGATCATTCCATGCGTGGCATTGAGCGGTGTTGACGGTGCTTGAGCCTAGTGCGCCATCTTTGGTGCAAACAGGCGCATCTTTGTATTGCCGCGCATCCAGCAGGTACAGGCTGCCCAAGGCACCGAGGCGCATCTCCGAATACAAACGCATTTCAGCAGCCGGCTTGTCGGCAAGGCCCGACAAAGCGCGTGTGAGCACACTGGCGCGCAAAGGCATGTGCTCATAAAACGCTTGGTAAGCGGCAGCGCGGCGAGCTGAAAAATCGCCAGCCGCAGGGCCTGCATCGCCGGGCGTGAGACCAGCGTAATCATTTTGCACTTCATGGTCATCCCAAGTCAACGCCCATGGGCAAGCAGCGTGCATGGCTTGCAAATCGGGATCGCTTTTGTGGAGCGCGTAGCGGCTGCGGTAGTCATCTAGCGTGAGCGTCCAGCCACCGTTGCTGGTCGCATTGGGCGTGCGTACGCTGTTGGCAGCGCGTGGGTATTCATAGATGTAGTCGCCGAGAAACAGCACGAGATCGGGTTGGTCGGCCAACATGTGGCGATAGGCTGAGTAATAGCCATGCTCCCAACGCTGGCAGGAGGCGTAGGCAATGCGAAAGCGGCCTGCTGGGGCATCTGGCGCAGGCAAGGTGCGCGTGCGTCCTACCGGGCTTGTCCAATCGCTTGCAGGGCCGCCAGCGATGAAGCGATAGAAATACCCGCGCCCGCCTTCTAGCCCAGCTACCTCCACATGCACTGAATGCGCAAGCTGCGCAAGCGCCTGAGCCTGCCCACGCTGTACGACGCGCGTGAAGCCTTCGTCATGGGCGATTTCCCAACGAACGGTGATGTTGTCACTGCCTAAACTAGTCGAACCCAAAAAACCTGAAGGCGCAAGCCGCGTCCAGAGTACGATGCCTTCGTGTGTGGGCGAGCCGCTGGCAACGCCTAGAGTAAATGGGTTGCTAGCGAGCCGCGTTTGGCTCGAAGCGCTGCGCGGCAGCCAAAGCGTGCTTGCGGCTGCGCTAGCAAGCGCTGCATTACGCAATGCGTTCTGCAAAAAATAACGGCGGTGTAGGTGCTTCATGTAAGTATCCTACCCGCCGCAAAGCATTCATGCTCGTTATTTTGCAATCAGTTCTGGTGAGGCTGGCTTCTGAGTGACCACGGCATGCTCAGGCTTAGCATCTTCATGCACCAACGCTTTGTTCGCCCCGGGCGCAGCCTTGCGGGCAAACAGTGTGTACATCGTCGGCACCACGAAGATGGTGAGCAAAGTGCCCAAGCTCATGCCGCCCACGATCACCCAGCCGATCTGCTGCCGGCTTTCGGCGCCCGCGCCAGTGGCCAGCGCCAGTGGGATCGCA
>JANMDE010000082.1:0-4657 GCA_031376105.1 Variovorax sp.
TGGCAGGCTCACTGACCTTGAGCGTCTTGATGCGCGGC
This sequence comes from Variovorax sp., assembly GCA_031376105.1. GTDB lineage: Bacteria > Pseudomonadota > Gammaproteobacteria > Burkholderiales > Burkholderiaceae_C > JANMDU01. The sequence continues at coordinate 39 of JANMDE010000082.1, forward strand.
GCAACATCCACGCCTAGGTCTTCTGGCTTGAACACGTCGAGCTGCTTTTTCTTAGCCTTCATGATGTTTGGCAGCGTCACGTAACGCGGCTCATTCAGGCGCAGATCGGTGGTGATCACGGCTGGCATGCTCACAGAAAGCGTCTCCAAGCCACCATCGACTTCGCGGGTCACATGCGCTTTGCCATCTACAATTTCGACCTTGCTGGCAAATGTGGCTTGAGGCAAGTCTGCAAGAGCGGCCAGCATTTGGCCGGTCTGGTTGCAATCATCATCAATCGCTTGCTTTCCGAGAATGACGAGGCCGGGCTGCTCTTTGTCGAAGATTGCTTTGAGCAGCTTGGCCACTGCCAAGGGCTGAAGTTCTTCGTTGGTTTCTACAAGAATCGCGCGATCAGCGCCAATGGCCATGGCGGTGCGCAGGGTTTCTTGGCATTGCGTGGGGCCGCAGGAGACCACGATGACTTCTGTCGCAAAACCTTTTTCACGCAAGCGCGTGGCTTCTTCCACCGCGATTTCATCAAAAGGGTTCATGCTCATTTTGACGTTGGCAATATCCACACCTGTGCCATCCGATTTCACGCGAACTTTCACGTTGTAATCCACCACTCGTTTCACGGCGACCAATACCTTCATATGCTCGTACTCCAATTTGCTTGAGATTGACGTTTACGTAAACTGCTGATCAGCCGTCCATTGTAGGTTGCGGTGCAACAATTTCACGTTTGCGCTTCAAAACCATAAAAAAGAACGATCGTTCTATTTTTAATGATTATAGGCAGCTTTATGGGGAGAAATAAGTCAATCGCTCTAATTTTTGTCTATTGAAAGACACTTGATTTTCAATTAGCCAACTCATCAGTCGGCAAACTCGGGTAAGCCACTACACCCCACGCCGAAGCGGCACGTTATATTGCGGTGCAACAACCGTTTGAATACATACGATTTTTTTGGAGCCTGCATGAAACTCAAACTCATATCCATCGCCGCTTTCGCCCTAGCTAATGGCCTCAGCGCCCAAGCGCAAACCGTGATCACTGCTTCCAGCTGGTTACCACCTACTCACACGCTTTCCATGGCACAAAAAGAATGGTGCGATCTGCTAGAGAAAAACACCACTGGCAAGATGAAATGCAACATCTTGCCCCGAGCCGTCTCTGCTCCTCCCGGCACTTTTGATGCCGTGAAAAACGGCTTGGCGGACATCAGCTTCTCTGTGCAAGGCTACACGCCGGGCCGCTACTTGTACACGCAAATGGCCGAGCTGCCCTTTTTAGGTAATTACTCCGAGCCTATTTCTGTGGCCTACAACAAAGTGGCCATGAAGAACCCTGAATTTTCTGCTGAGCATCAGGGCATGAAGGTGATTTCTTTCTTCACGCATGGCCCCGGTATCGTCTTCAACACCAAGCGCCCGATCACCAAGGTGGAAGATTTGAGCGGTTTGAAATTCCGCGTGGGTGGCGGCATGGTCAATGAGATCAGCAAAACACTTGGCATGAACGTCACGCTCAAGCCCGCGCCAGAATCCTTCGAGCTGCTCTCTGGCGGCGTGATGGACGGCACACTGTTCCCAGCAGAATCGACCGAATCTTTCCGCATCGACAAAATTATCAAGCACGCCACCACCTTCCCCGGCGGCCTTTACAACACAAGCTTTGCCTTCGTCATGAACCAAGGCAAATACGACAAACTCACAGCGGAAGAGAAAAAAGCTGTGGATGCAATTAGCGGTGAAGTGGCAGCCCGAATCTATGGCCGTGGCTGGGATAAGGTTGACCGCCGCGCCACAGCATTGATGCAAGCCAACAATGTGCTCATCACCAAAGCCGACGCGAAATTTGTGGCTGACGTGAAAAGCAAAACCTCTGGTTTGGAAACCAAATGGATTGCCGATTCAGAAGCCAAAGGCTTGAAAAACGCGAAGGCTGTTCTGGCTGAATTCCGCTCTGAGATTGCTAAGGCAGAGAAATAATTTCAAATACAAATACCGGACGCAGAAGACGCAAAAGTTGCGTCCGGCTGTTTCTGAATTGTGTTTGAATCTTTTTAATGCGTTTACGACTGCAATCTCTCCTCGACAGACTCTGCGGCCTGCTTTGCGCGGCCGCTTTATTTGCCATCATGGTGCTCACGTTTTTTGATGTGAGCGGGCGCAAGTTATTCAGCAACTCGATTCCCGGCTCGCTAGAACTTACGGAATTGCTCATGGTGATCGTGATCTTTGCAGGCTTGCCGTTGGTCAGCGAGCGCGGCGAGCATGTGATTTTTGACTCACTCGACAGCGTATGGCCCGCGTGGCTGGTGACAATACAAAAGACGTTTGTCCATCTGATTTGCGCTGCTCTGATGCTTGGGCTGGCTTGGCTGATGTGGGACACCGGTGTGCAGTTCTCTGGAAATGGCGAAACCACGGCGCAGCTGAAAATTTCTAAAGCGCCGTTCATCTACGGGATGGCCATTTTTTGCGGCATCACCGGGCTGGTGCATGCCGTATTGGCTTTCTTTCCCGGCCGCGAAGCTGCTGAGGGTGAAGGGGCGGCACTTTGACCGATGCACTGCTTGGTTTCGCAGCCATCTTCATCATGGCGCTGCTTCGTATTCCGCTAGCTTTTGCTATGGGCGTGGTTGGCATAGTGGGCATCGGGCTCACGCGCGGCTGGCTGCCTGCGCTGGCAAGCACAGCGCAAGTGGTACAAGAAACCGGTTTTGCCTACACGCTCTCGGTGATTCCGCTCTTCATCTTGATGGGCAACTTCGTGGCGCGCGCCGGCCTCGCCCACGAACTGTTTGCCGCCGCCTATGCTTTCATCGGCCATCTTCGCGGTGGGTTGGCGCATGCCACCGTATTAGCTTGCGCAGGCTTTGGTGCCATCTGTGGCTCATCTATCGCCACCGCAGCCACAATGAGCAAGGTTGCCTATCCCTCGATGAAGAAGCTGGGCTATTCAGATTCTCTTTCCACCGGCGTGATGGCCGCTGGCGGCACGCTGGGCATCATGATTCCGCCCTCGACCATCATGGTGATCTACGGCATCGTGACGGAGACGAATATTGGCAAGCTCTTCGCCGCAGGCGTGATTCCGGGTTTGATCACGGCAGCCACGCTGATGCTGTGTATCGTAATCATGACCTCGCGCGATCCAGAGCATGCGCCTCCTGGCGAGAAGACGTCTTGGCCTGATCGTTGGAAAGCGCTGCGCGGTATTTGGGGCGTATTGGTTCTCGTGATCATCGTGTTGGGCGGTATCTATGGCGGCGTGTTCACTGCCACTGAAGGTGCAGGCATTGGCGCATCAGGTGCATTTTTGTTTGCATTGGCTCGGCGCAGATTGACTTGGGAAATTTTGTTTCAAGTCTTGGTTGAGTCGGCTCGCACCACAGCGATGCTCTTCACGCTGCTGATTGCCGCAACGATATTTGCGAATTTTGTGAACTTCACCAGCCTGCCCAATGATTTGAAAGAATGGATCACGCACTTGGGCTTATCCCCCGTGATGATCATCGCCGCGATAATGCTGATTTATGTGATTCTGGGCACAGTGATGGAAGAGCTCACAATGGTGCTGCTCACGATTCCCCTCTTCTTCCCCATCGTCACATCACTAGGCTTTGACCCGGTCTGGTTCGGCGTGCTAATCGTGATGATCGTGCAAATCGGTTTGATTTCCCCGCCCGTTGGTATGAACCTGTTTGTACTTAATGCACTTTTACCTGGAGTCGGCCTGAGCAGCATTTTTCGTGGCTGCTGGCCATTTGTGGTTGCGATGATCGGTGTATTGATCTTGTTAGTCGCGTTTCCTCAGCTCAGTCTATGGATACCCAGCTTGATGAACTAAGCCTTTAGAGTATCAAATCATTAGCACTTTGCCAAGGCAAAAACAAATTAAATTGCGAGCCTTGCCCTAACACGCTGCTGACCTTCACATAGCCCCCATGCGCACGCGCTGCGCGATCGACGATGGCTAAGCCAAGTCCCGTCCCAGGAACGGTTCCTGCATTCGATGCGCGATGAAAACTTTCAAACAAGCGCGGTAGCTCGCTTTCTGGTATGCCAATGCCTTGATCGCTGACAGAAATACACAGCTCTCGACGCTCAGAAGTGGATACCTCAGACACCACCACATTCACCTGCGTGCCTTTCCGAGAATACTTGCAGGCATTGGTGATCAGATTCATCACCATCTGACCGAGTAACATTTCATCCAACATCAAACAGGTGCTGGCGTCTAAAGGGGCTTTAAGTTCGAGGTTCACGACGTGGCGTTGGTATTGCGATGCTCGTGCTTCTCGCAGCAAACCCTGAAGGCAAGCCAGCAAGGGCGTGCTACCAGGTGCAAATACGGTGCTACCAGCATCGATGCGGCCAAAGGCCAAGAAGCTCTCCATCATGGCCTGCATGCGTTGTACGGCGCGTTGAATATCTGCCACCGCGTCTGCACGCTCCTCCACACTTAAACGCTCGTTGTAATGCTGCAGTAGCTCAGAGCTTGTCTGAATGGTGGCCAATGGCGTACGAAACTCGTGAGATGCCATGGAAACAAAGCGTGTTTTGAGATCACCGAGCTCTTTTTCCTGCGCAAGTGCTTTGCGCATTTTTTCCTCGGACTCGCGCAAGGC
>JANMDE010000153.1:0-1988 GCA_031376105.1 Variovorax sp.
CAATGCGGGTAGCGGCACGGCCATGCCATCAAGCAACTGCGCTTTCACTTCTGGCAAAGCGCGCGCGGGCTGGATCAAATCGCCGTAGTTTTTACGGCCTTCGGGGCGCACCACATAAAACGCCAAATACGATGCGATCACAGGCGCGGCACACACCAACATGAGCGCTGCCATCTTCCAGCGGCCGGTAAAGCGGCGGCGATCATCCGCACCATCCAAAGAGGGCAAGGAATACACAGTCATCGTGAGCGGCTCGTCTTGTTCAGACTTTTGCGACTCGGCGGAGGGGGGCGATGAGTTGGAACCAGACATACAAGACCACTAAGAGCGCAGAAAGCGCAAACCATTGAAATGCGTAACCATGATGTTTGGCCACACCTGTATCGGCAGCTGGCCAATCGCGCAGCAAACCATCCTTTTCCGCCTCGGGTGCAGTTTGCAGCAAGGCCATGGGTAGCAGCTCCTTGCTGCCCAATACAACAGTAGGCAGATTTTGCCAAATGCGCGAAGGCCTTGCGTTCGCTGAGGCTGCATTCTGCGAAACACTTAAGCCCGGCTGCATCTCGTATGCTTTGGAGATGCTCGCCAATAATCGGCCTTGCACATAGACAGCAGCCGTGCCTTCGAGCAAGCTAGGCAATCGCGTGCGATCTTGAAAATCGCGTTGCACCCAACCGCGCTGTACCCAAATCACGCGATTACTGCCTTCGAGTGCCAAGGGTGTAGCCACATAAAACCCCACGCGCTGACTGCCTTGTACCTGCATCGGGCGATTGTCTAGAAATACGGTGTACTCATGCAGCCAGCGGCCTTGCAAAGAAGCGCGGCGCTGTAGCCAAGTGTCTTCATCATGCGTTGCTGCTATGAAATCAGAAGCATTCAGCGCAATATTGGCAAGGGCTGGGAGCGCATTTCTTTCTGAAATCTGTGTAGCGAGCCGCTCTTTGAAAGCTGCGCGGCGTAATTGCCAAGCGCCAAGCGTCGATGTAACAGCGATGCAACCTAGAGTAAGCAATAAAATCAACCATTGCTGAGCGCGAAACAAGGGCAGTATTTTCACAGGATAATCGCAATCATGAGCCTATTCGTCGCACTTATCTTCCTCGTCATCCTCGCAGCACTGGCCGCCGCCGGATTTTTCATGCTGCGCTCTTCGGGCTCCTCAGACGGCACGGAAGACGAAGCTGCCGTACGCAACAGCCGCATGGCGCGCGCGCTCACGGTGCGCATTGGGGTGTCGGTAGTGCTGTTCATCTGTGTGCTCTTGGCTTGGAAGTTTGGCTACATCAAGCCTTCTGGATTGCCTCTGGGGAAGTAAGAATGCATCAAAGCAAAAAAAGCCGCTGAAGCGGCCTTTTTTTGAAACGCAGCACGCCGCAGCGAGCGGCGCAGCAGCAGCCTTTACATCCAGTAAACCAAAATGTAGAGACCCAGCCAGACCACATCCACAAAGTGCCAATACCATGCCGCGCCTTCAAACCCGAAATGCTTAGTAGGCGTGAAGTGGCCTTTTTGCAGCCGCAGTGTGATGAAGAGCAGCATCAACATACCCACAAACACGTGAAAACCGTGAAATCCGGTGAGCATAAAGAAGGTTGAGCCGAAGATGCCGGAGCTGAGCTTCAGATTCAGATCGGTATAAGCATGGTAATACTCATAGCCTTGGACGCAGAGGAAGATCGCGCCGAGGAGCACTGTCATCCACATAAATGCGATGGTCTTGCTGCGCTGACCTGCAATCAGAGCGTGGTGAGCAATCGTCATCGTCACGCCAGAAGTCAGGAGCAAGGCCGTGTTGATCGTAGGCAACCAGAAAGGGCCCATGGTTTGGAAAGGCTCAACAATGCCCGCCGGCGAGGTGGTCGCGCCGGGCACTTGGCTAGGCCAAGCAGCGGTAAAGCCTGGCCAAAGCAGTTGATTTTCCAAGCTGCCCAAAGCAGGAATGGAGTGGGACCGTGCCCACCACAGAGCAGAGAAAAATGCGCCGA
>JANMDE010000160.1:0-4713 GCA_031376105.1 Variovorax sp.
CATCAGCAGCGCTGTTTCGAGCACAGTATGCCAAATAGAATACGGGCCGGGCGAGGCCTCACCCCTGGTGCAGTAGCGATGGTCAAACTGCAACGCGAAGCCGGCTTTAGAAACACCCTCAAACGCCCCTGTGAAACACAGGTGACAGCTTGTCGCAAAACGGGGTTATGCTGAGTTGTTTTCTGCGTAGAATGTGAAAATAGAACGATCGTGCTTTTATGGCGCGTGACACCCGAGTTTTTGAAAACCTGAAAGGACTGCCATGACAGCCGAATACAAAGTTCACGGCGATGTTGCTGTGATCACCTTAAACAATCCGCCGGTCAACGGCTTGGGGCTTTCCACGCGCGTGGGCATTGCTGCTGGGCTAGCCAAGGCGCAGTTGGATGACAAGGTCAAAGCCATCGTCATCACCGGCGCTGGTAAGGCCTTTTCGGGCGGGGCAGACATCAAGGAATTTGGCTCCGACAAATCCATCGCGGAGCCGAACCTGCTCAGTTTAATTTTGAGTTGCGAAAACGCCACCAAGGTAACAGTGGCCGCTGTGCATTCGGTTTGCATGGGCGGCGGCTTGGAGCTGGCGCTGGGTTGCCACTACCGTGTCGCTTCTCCCGGCACCAAGGTGGCGTTGCCTGAAGTCAAGCTCGGCTTGATTCCCGGCGCGGGTGGCACGCAGCGCTTGCCGCGCGTGCTCGGCGTGGAATTTGCGCTCAATATGATCGTGAGCGGCGAGCCGGTGAATGCTGAAATGCTGGCGATGGCGCCTGGCCAGAAGCTGTTTGACAAGCTTTCGGCCAGTGCTGAAACTGTTTTGAATGAAGCGATTGAACTCGCTCGTGAAAAAGCAGCTGCGCATGCAAAAGACGGCAGCGCTTTCCCGCTGGTTCGCAATTTGCCTTGCAAACATCCTCTGGGCGATGCTTACTTTCAGTTTGCGCGCAACATGGTCAAAGGCATGGCGAAGGGCTTTCCTGCACCGCTCAAGTGCGTGGACGCGGTCGAAGCAGCCACGAAGAAGAAATTCAACGATGGCATGGCTTTCGAGCGAGAGATTTTCATCAATCTGATGTGGACACCAGAGTGCCGTGCCCTGCGCCATCTGTTTGTGGCTGAGCGCGCCGCATCCAAGATTGCCGACGTACCAGAAGACACACCCAAGCGCGAGATCAAGAGCGTGGCGGTGATCGGCGCTGGCACCATGGGTGGCGGCATTGCCATGAACTTCTTGAACGCTGGCATCCCTGTGAAGATGCTGGAATTGAAGCAAGAAGCGCTCGACAAGGGTATTGGCATCATGCGCAAGAATTACGAAGCGCAGGTCAAGAAGGGCAAGCTCAAGCAGGCAAAATTAGATGAGCGCATGGGTATGCTCACCACTACGCTGTCGTATGACGGCCTGAAAGATGCCGATCTCGTGATCGAAGCCGTGTTTGAAGAGATGGGCGTGAAAGAGAAGGTGTTCAAAGAGCTGGATCGCGTGATGAAGAAGGGCGCTATTCTTGCCTCCAACACATCCACGCTGGATGTGGACAAAATCGCATCATTCACCAAGCGCCCGCATGACGTGGTCGGCCTGCATTTCTTCAGCCCAGCCAATGTGATGAAGCTGCTGGAAGTGGTGCGCGGCAAGAAAACAGGCAAAGATGTGATGGCCACCGTGATGGGTGCGGCTAAGAAGATCAAGAAGATTGCCGTGGTCTCGGGCGTGTGCGATGGCTTTATTGGCAACCGCATGATTGAGCAATACAGCCGCCAAGCGGGCTTTTTGTTGGAAGAGGGCTGCACGCCGCAACAGGTGGACAAAGCGGTGGAGAAATTTGGCTTTGCCATGGGGCCGTTCCGCATGGGCGATTTGGCGGGTAACGACATTGGCTGGTACATCCGCAAGCGCCGCTATCAAGAAAAGCCAAATATGAAATACAGCAAGACAGCAGATTTGCTCTGCGAGCTCGGACGCTTTGGTCAGAAGACGAATGCGGGTTGGTATGACTACGTGCCCGGCAAACGCGATGCGTTGCCCAGCGAAGTGGTCAACAAAATGATCACAGATCAGAGCAAGAAAATCGGCCTGGCTCCGCGCAAGATTTCTGATGAAGAAATCGTCAATCGCTTGGTGCTCTCGCTGGTGAACGAAGCCGCTCATATCTTGGAAGACGGTATTGCCAGCAAAGCCAGCGATATTGATATGGTCTACATCACAGGCTACGGCTTCCCCATCCCCAAAGGTGGCCCGATGCACTATGCAGACCAAATGGGCCTCTACAACGTGATGATGGCGATGAACAGCTTTGCCAAGAATCCAAACGACGATGCGGCATTTTGGGAACCCGCGCCGCTGATCAAGCGCCTCGTGGCTGAAGGCAAGACCTTCAGTTCGGCCTCCTGACCTGACCCATCAGGAGAAAACCATGTCCATCGTTGCCATCGTTTTGATCGCTCTTGTGGCGCTACTGCATGTGTATTTCATGGTGCTGGAAATGTTCCTTTGGAACAAGCCCTTAGGCATGAAAACCTTTCGCAACACGCCTGAAAAAGCGGAAGCCACCAAGGTCTTGGCGGCGAACCAGGGGCTGTACAACGGCTTTCTGGCCGCTGGCTTGGTCGTGGGCTTGCTGATGGGCGATGCTGGTTTCAACTTCAAACTGTTTTTCCTCGTGTGCGTGATCGTGGCGGGCGTGTATGGCGCAGCCACTTTCAGCAAAAAAATCCTTTACGTGCAGGCCTTGCCTGCGGCCTTGGCGCTCGCTGCGCTGTTTCTTGCCAAATAACTTAATTCTTCAGGAGTTCATCATGACATCCGCCGTAATCGTTTCTACCGCCCGCACCCCTCTTGCCAAGAGCTGGAAAGGTGCTTTCAACATGACCCATGGTGCCACGCTGGGTGGCCATGCCGTCAAACACGCCATCCAACGCGCTGGCATCGAAGCCGCTGAGGTGGATGACGTGATCATGGGCTGCGCCAATCCCGAAGGTGCGACTGGCGCGAACATCGCTCGCCAAATCGCCCTCATGGCCGACTGCCCGATCACCACATCCGGCATGACAGTCAACCGCTTTTGTTCTTCCGGCCTGCAAACCATTGCACTTGCCGCGCAACGCATCATCGCAGGCGAAGGCGACGTGTATGTGGCAGGCGGTGTGGAGAGCATCAGCTGCGTGCAGCAAGAGATGAATTTACACATGATGACCGACCCCGCATTGCTCAAAAAGAAGCCTGAGATTTACTGGAACATGCTGCAAACCGCCGAGCAAGTGGCCAAGCGCTACAGCATCACGCGTGATGCGATGGACCATTACGGCGCACGCAGCCAACAGCGCGCCACCGCCGCTTTGGCCGCTGGTTTGTTTGACGCTGAAATCGCACCGATCACCGTGAAAGCGGGCATTGCTGACAAGACGCTCGGCCTCATGACCAAAGAAGTTACCGTAAGTCAAGACGAAGGCATTCGCGAAGGCACCACCTTTGAAGGCATCACCGGCCTGCGCTCCGCCTTGCCCGGCGGCCTGATCTCCGCAGGCAATGCCAGCCAGTTCTCCGACGGCGCAGGCGCTTGCGTGCTGATGAACGAAGACCTCGCCGCCAAGCGCGGCTTAAAACCGATTGGCCGCTTCTTAGGCTTTGCCGTTGCAGGATGTGAACCTGATGAAATGGGCATCGGCCCCGTGTTTGCCATCCCCAAAGTTTTGAAGCGCCTCGGTCTCAAAGTGAGCGATATTGATTTGTGGGAACTCAACGAAGCCTTCGCCGTGCAGGTGATCTACTGCCGCGACAAGCTGGGCATCCCTGATGACAAACTCAACGTCAACGGCGGCGCGATTGCAGTCGGCCACCCCTATGGCGTCAGCGGTCAACGCCTCACCGGCCATGCTTTGCTAGAAGGCAAACGCCGTGGTGCGAAGCGTGTTTGCGTGACGATGTGTATTGGTGGTGGCATGGGCGCTGCGGGCATCTTCGAAGTGCTCTGATCTGCACCCCATGCGTCCTGCGACTGATCAACTCCCCCAAACCCCAGAAGCTTGGCAGGCCTGGGGCAACGAGATTTTGCAGACACAGGCGTTTAGCGTGTTGCTGGGCGCAAAACTCACTGCGCTGGATCGTGGCAGCTGTGAGCTGAGTTTGCCAATCACGGCGCAGCTTTTGCAGCAGCACGGTTTTGCGCACGGTGGGGTGGTAAGCTATTTGGCGGACAACGCTTTGACTTACGCAGGGGGCACAGCGTTGGGAAGCAATGCGCTGACGCTTGAATTCAAAATCAACTATGTGCGCCCTGCGGTGGGCGAACTGCTGATTGCACGAGCGCACGCGGAAGCGACCGGTAAGACGCAATCCGTGTGCGCTTGCCGCGTCTATGCGGTGAAAGATGGCGAGGAAAAGTTATGCGCTGTGGCGCAGGGAACGATTGTTTCTGCACCCGTCAAAGCTTGAAACCGTGGTTTGTTGATCCCAGAATTGGCGCTATGTTGCGCTGGCCTCGACTTCGAGGCGAATATTTGTCACTTTATAAACTGATATGAGCTATCGCAACACCCTAGATTTCTTAACGTACGGCTGGCTGAAAGTTGATGAGCTGAACACTCGCCCACGCTTTGCGGATCATTCGCGGGAGACTTTTGATGCGGTGCTCGACACCTGCGAGCGGATTGCTCGGGAGAAGTTTGCGCCTTTCAACCGCACGGTCGACCGCGAGGAGCCACGAACCGAGGTGGATGCGG
>JANMDE010000197.1:0-11169 GCA_031376105.1 Variovorax sp.
CCAAACAGCTGGCTGGCCACCGTGGTGCCAATGATGGCCACCTTGGCTGAGCCTTGCATTTCCGAGGCCTCAAACAAACGGCCACTGTTTAGCGCCCAATCGCGTGCTTCCATGTAATCGTTGGTCGTGCCAAAAATCGAGGTGCTCCAGTTGCTGTTGCCCAGCACGACTTGCGCCCCCGTGCGCATGGAAGGCGCCGCCACCTGCACTTCTGGCACATCTTTGGCAATCGCCAGGGCATCGTCTTCGGAGAGTGCTTGGCCTGTCTGCGCCCCCAGCCGCACGCCACCCGCCGTGAGCCCGCCGGGAATCACCAGCATGACATTTGACCCGAGGCCCTTCAACTGCTCCTGCACCCGCATCGTTGCGCCCTGCCCCACAGCAATCATCGTGATCACAGCACCCACGCCAATGATGATGCCCAGCATCGTAAGCATGCTTCTGAGCTTGTTGGAAGCTAAGGCACGCAGGGCGGAGCGCAGGGCGGCTAGGGTGTTCATGACGGCAGTGTAGCGGTTTGCCTTTGCTTTGCAAGGCATCCGGTTGAACTTTGAATATCTTTGCAAAGCGTGCTTGCATGCTCATTTATAGTGTGAGCTGAATATGAATAATCCAACACACGCATCTCAATCATTTTTACCTCCAGACTCGCCTCTTCGCATGACGCTGCACAACGAGGTGCATGCCCGGCCGGCCGCGCGTATTCGTATGCCAGCGCTGGTGGCTTGTGTGGCTGTGCTGAATGCGGGCATCACACGCGAGCAAGAATGCGAGCATCTGCGCAAGTTACCAGGTCAAAAAGACTTAAATCTCGATGCGTTAAACAACAATTTCCTTCGGCTGCGCCTCGGTGCCTGCACCCTCAAGTGGGAACGCCACACTGAATTCACGCGCTACTCTATCGTTCAGAGCTTGCCCCAAATAGCCAACCCATCCCAAAGGGTTGCGGTCAGTGATTTGCTATTGCCGCAACAACTGGCTGTACCGGGCGATTGGCTGCACAGCATTCCTGGCCAAACCATTGCAGCCATTCTTTTGGCGATGGTCGAATCCGATACCAGACAAGCTGAGCAATCATTGGCGCAAGCTCAAGCTTGGTTTGGCAATGAGACTGTGTTGGTGTCACAAATTGGTCTCGCAAAATCTTGGGTCGTGACCCAGCTGCGGGTGTGCGCAGATGGCTTTGAGCACATGCTGGTGATGTCGCCACCGGGCACAAGTGAATCGCGCACCGGCCGGATCAGCACGCGCTTGATCGAGATGGAAATCTATCGATTGATGGCTCTGCAAGGCTTGCCTGTGGCTAAGGCTTTGGGTGGTTTTTTGAGTGAGTGCGAAACCGCGTTGGTCGAAATCACCACGCAACTGGCTAGCAAAGGTGCTTCGGATGAGAGCTTGCTTGACACCTTGGTCGCGCTGGCGGCCAAAGTAGAGCAAGCCACGGCCGCTCACGGCTACCGATTCTCGGCGACGCAGGCCTATGCAGCCTTGGTGAAGCAACGGATTGCCGAACTGCGTGAGCAGCCTACTGAAGGCGTTGAGGTCATCGGTCATTATTTGCAGCATCGTTTGTCGCCCGCCATCGCCACAGTAGCCGCTACAGAGCGCCGGTTGCAAGAGCTGTCGGGGCGTATCTTTCGGGCCAGCGCCTTGCTGCGCACTCGGGTTGACATTGCGACTGAGCAACAGAGCCGCCAACTGCTACAGCAGCTGACCCGTGGACAAGAGTTGCAGTTGCGTCTGCAATCCACAGTAGAGGGCCTGTCGATTGCTGCGATTTCTTACTATGTTGTGAGTCTGCTGCTGTACGTTGGCAAAGCCGCCAAAGGCTTTGGCTTGCCGATCAACCCAGAAATTGCCGTTGGCATGGCGATTCCGCTCGTGGTCTGGCTGGTATGGCGTGGAACACAGCATGTTCGCCATGCCATTCGGCTACCCTCTTGATCCGTCTCTGCGCAGAGCCCTGCGCGCGCGGCAGAAGTCGGTATTTTCAACGCGGCGTCAAACTCAGTTCAGCCGTAAAGCTGCGGGGCGCAAGCTGCAAAGGTCGATACTGCACCGCTGCCCAGCCCTCACTCATATCTCGGTAGCGACGACTCCAGACCAGACCGCTTTGACCAGTTTGATACATGAAGCCGCTCTTTTCTAGGTCGGAGAGATCAAAGACGTGGCGCAGGCTGGCGGCGTGGCGGTTGTTGTAGGGTTTGGCTTCATTGAGCCAGTATTGGCCGACGTTGACTGTCCAGGGGTCGCCGCCGGTGGGCACCGTGACATCAAAGTATTTGGCCAGCGGAGCGACGTTGCCAAATGGTCGGTGAATCGAGCGAGCCAGATGCGCTGCGCCCCAATTCCACGCTTTCACATCTTGGCCTTGTACGGCGCTGATTTTGTCGAGCGCCCTGCCGAGAGCGGCAGAAGACACTTCGGCGCAGCTTTGCGGGGCGCACCAATATGCTCCCACGGCTGGATCGCTGCCGATCATCACTTGATCGACCACGCCACGGAAATGGCGTTTGCCATACAAGCGCTTGAATGTGGCCTCGCCCAGCTTGGGCGTGATCAGGCCGCGAGCCACTTCGTCTGCCCAAGCGGCAAAGATGAGCGGAGCGGCGCTGTTGGCGATCATATTGCCGTCAAACCCCTTGAGCTGCTCAAGAGCAGCGGCGGCCAGCGCGTGGTTGGACGTGGTTTTGAGCAAGGCGGGCAGCAGGCGCTGGGTGGGCGTGGACACGGTGTCGGCATGCAGGCGCTGCATGCTGGCCAGATCGTGCTTTGGTGTCGCGGCAAGTAAGGATTCAATGCGATTGAAGCGCTCAGGCGTGGCCCAATCTTGCCCCATGAAATGCGGGTAATCTGACGCGTGGATGCGCTGATTCGCCGTTGAGATCCAACCCTTCTTGCCGTCGTCCGAAGGATTTTGCGCATAAGGCACGTAGCCTGCCCAATCGTATTTGGCCTCCCAGCCGAGCGCGGGGGCTATGCCGCGAATGTCATTCTCTGGCGAGCGAATGGGGAATTTGCCAATCGCTTTGTAGTAAACGGCACCCGCAGTGTCAGCCGCCACCATGTTTTGCATCGGGGAGTGCCAATCAGCGCAAGCCTCAAAAAACTGGGCCACACTTTTGGCTTTTTGAACTTTCAAACCAGCAAGCACGGTGCGATTGTCTGCGTCCAGTGCGCTCCAGCGCAGCGCCACCGCATACTTTGTCGTGTCTATCGTTTCGCTGTATTGCGCTTGCGCATCGCTGATGAGCGGTCCGTGGCGGCTGGCGCGGTAGGTGTAGCTCACAGGCGCTTGACCTTTGACCGGAATACTGTCAGTGCGCTTCTCAAAATCTCTCCAGCCATCGGGCGTTTGATATTGGGCGGGGTTGGCGGGGTTGATGCGCTCAATGTAGAGGTCTTGCACATCGGGGCCGGTGTTCGTAACGCCCCAAGCCACCTGCGCTGTGCGCCCGAGCACCACGAAAGGCAGGCCAGGAAAGCTTGCGCCGATCACATCCATGCCCGAGGCTTTGGATTGCATTCGGGTGAAATACCAAATCGCAGGAGCGCCCAAGCCCAGATGCGGATCGTTGGCCAAAAGCGGCTTGCCGCTGGCGCTATGGCTGCCTGCCACGACCCAGTTGTTGCTCCCCTTGCCTTCCACGTTGCCTGCATCTTGCGCCATCGCCACGAGGTCAGCCGGGGCAGCTAAAAACGGCTTGGAGAGACTGTCTTTGAAGTCAAACTGGCTACTTGCCCTTATAGAATCTAACTTGTTTGCTCCTGTTTTAGTAGCGTTTGGCGAACTGCTTGCAAACAAACCGAGTTCTCGATACATGGCTGAAAAGTCGACTTTCGAGGCAGGCTGCTCGCCCGGATAGGGTGGGAACAGCTGCCAGAGCTGCGGCGTGGGAACTTGCTTGGCTGAAGCCAGCCGCGCAAACTCCACACCCCAATTGCCGCCCAAATCCAGCGCCATCATGAGGCTCCAACCCACGCTATCTGCGGGTTGCCACAGGGAAGGCTTAACACCTAAGACATGAAACTCTGGCGGCAGCGCTTGGCCAGAGGTCTGATGAAAGCTGTTGATGCCTTGTGTGTAGGCTTGCAAAATGGCTTTGGCATCGGCCGGAAGCGCATCAAACTGCTTTTGTGCCGCGCGGATGATGCCAAGGGAGCGCATGAGCTGATCCGTCTCTAGCGTGGCGGAGCCGAAAACCTCGCTGAGCAGGCCATGCATCACACGCCAATTCGTCTCTAGCTGCCAGCTGCGATCTTGCGCATGGGTGTAGCCCAGCGCGAAGGCGACATCTGCATCTGTTTGCGCAAAGATGTGGGTCACATCTGAGGCATCGCGTTTGATTTGCACAGGTTGCTGCAAACCAGCCACTTGCAAGCTGCCCGAGAGCTGCGGCAGGCTGCGCCAGACATAAACCGCCACAGCCAGCGCCACAACAGCGAGCAAAAGCAGCAAGCCGCCGCCGATTCGTTTGATCCACCGCATGGTATGTCTCCTCATATTTGTCAGCCATTATCGCGAATGCAGACTCAGTGTTTTCCCGTGCAAATGGATGCATTCAAAAGCCCGTAAAACACGGAAAATGCAAATGGGAGGCATCAGCAGACTTGCAAAGTGCATCTCACAAAACACACAGGCAGGCAGAGATGATATTGCGCTGGATTCGACCCGATGTTCGTAGCAAGAAAACGGCAGCCGCAGCCCTGCAGAGCGCGTTGCCAGCTGCCGCGCCAGCGCCTTACGCCGTCACACATGCCGCTCAGCTGCGCCAGCGCTCTGGTCCGGCATCTGGCTCATCCATCGATGACATGGGCGAATCCGAATTCAACGCCATCCTAGAACAGGTCTGCGACACGGTGATGCCGCGCATGGCGGCCAAAAAACTCAGCGCAAACCGTCACAACGCGCTCGCAGAGAGCTCGAGAAGCGGCCAAGATATTCCCTGGAGTACGCTCTTTCTCAAGCTCGGCGAAGAAACAGCCGTCAGCTTGCACGACGCCCTCGCGCAGTTACAAGATATTGCGCTGCTTCATCCCAACGTCGCCCCAGCCATCGCCAATGTGACGGATCGACTCGAACATGCTCGCCGAGCAGCCATGATTGCCCAGCAGTTCACGCAATTGAGAGGTTCGCGCGATCTACAAATGAGCGAAATGATGTCGTTGCGGCAAGTGGTCTCGGATGCCATCACACGGCGTGCGCGTTGGCTGCATCGGCGCAAAGTCAAAGCGCGCCTAGGGCTTTTAGATGCACAAATCATGTCACACCCAGCCTCGCTGAATACTTTGGTGGAAGAGCTGATCAACTGGGCCGGCGGGATTGCTCAGGATATCGGTTTTGCTGTGCGTGAGCCCACCCAAGAGCATCATGGCGCGCAATTGCTAGTGATGGCAAGAGTCAACACGGCCAGCTTGGAGCCCGATCATTGGCAGAACGTGGGATGGTTCCTATGGCATCAACTGGCCAAGAGCTTAGGCGCACGCGCTGAGCTACAAGTCACGCAGGAAGCACTTTCCGTCACCATGGATTTCGCTGCAACGCCTGTCGCCAGCAGCCTTCACCCCAGCGCCACCTCTGTGGGCATGGTGGACAGCTCGCTGGATACTGATATGAGCACCATCATCGCAGGCTGCAGAGCATTGCTGATTATTAGCAAAACGCAAGTGCAAGAGCAGGCGCATCGGGCGGTAAATCGTTTGGGGCTGCGTGTGGCGACCTGCGCGAGCGTAGCGCAAGCACGTGAGCTGATGTGTTTGCAAGATGACGCCTCGCAACAGCCTTTGCCCCATGCGATCGTGTACGAAGGCAGCATCGCGCTTTCACTCATGCTGGAACTGCGTCAAGAACTGCAACGGCGTCACCCCGAGAGAAAAATGGCCTTCGTGGAGTTGAGTGAGCATGTGGGCAGCGATTTCCACGTCTCACAGATGGGCGATGCATCCACGGCGCATGTCTCGCTGGCGGCCATTTCTAAGTCTTTGGCACCGGCTTTGGTGTTTGAGCTGTGCAAAGTCATCTAAATCAATGATGTTGATTGGCTCGGATTTTTAATCTAAGTTGTTAATAAAAGTTCGTAAGCCCATGATTCAATTGTTGTTTTATAACAAATGCATCAGTTTCGTGATGAAATTCCTTGCGTTGCAAATGCACTTCGCTTAACTTCAACCTACAGAAAATAAGAAAATAGGGTTGATGGTTAAACAACTGTCCTGTAATTGAGGCTTTTTCAATGAGTTGGCTTAAATCCGCATCTGCTTCCTTTTGGGGGGCCGTGGGCATGAATCCCGCCCCCTCTGAGGCTGTTCTTGAAGAGCGCACGGAAGAAATTCGCATCGCAATGCTGAGTACGCTGGGCGAAAAAGGAGCTTTGGCCTATCCAGGCCTGCGCCGTAGGCTGATGTTTGCTGCCGATGCAGAAGCGATTTGGTACTTGCGCAGCGAATGGATGGGCGCTTTGTCGACTTTGCATGGCGAACGCGTGGCAGCGGCTCATTTGCGCAGCATCAATATTCAGTTTGAAGGCCTACTCACGAAGGGCATGAACTCACGGCCCAGCCCGCTGTCTAACAATTGAACTTTTTGGGCTTCAAAGCCAGTTTGTAAAATCCCTCGCGTCCACCCGAGTCGTGGCGAAAGTGTTCACCAAAGCGGCCTCGTCGGCATAGCCTAAGCTCATTCCGCACACTAACATTTCATTTTCTGCCGCACCAAGATGCGGCAGAATAATTTTTGAAAAACCATTCCAAGCGGCCTGCGGGCAGGTGTGCAGACCTTGCGCTCGCGCCGCAACCATCAGACTTTGCAAAAACATACCGTAATCGAGTAAGCTACCTCGGCCCATGACGGGATCAATGGTGAACATCAAGCCAACAGGTGCATCAAAAAATTTGAAATTGCGCTGCTGCTGCGCATGCATCGCCGCTTTGTCGCCTTTGGCAATACCAAGCACGCCATACAGCCCAAAGCCGCATTCGCGGCGGCGGTCGATATAAGGAGACACCCATTTTTCAGGGTAATAGTCGTAAGCCTCGGCGTGGTCTTTGGCCAGCTCTGGATTGGCTGCGATGGCATCATGCGCGGCGCAAACTTTTTGCACTAACTCGTCTTTTTTTGCACCTTGCAAGACATACACCTTCCAAGGCTGCGTGTTGGTGCCGCTGGGCGCGCGCGCGGCAATTTGCAGGATGTGCTCGAGCTTGCTGCGCTCGACTGGCACTGGCAGAAAGGCCCGGTTGGAATATCGGCTGAGGATGGCATGATCGACGCTGTTGGCATCGGCGATGCGTGTGGCGACTTGGCGGCTGGAGAGTTGCTCGGTGATTTTCATGGGTTTAGCCTTGTTTTAAAGAGTTTTGAACATTTCGATGTGCGCGATTCCCACCTCAAGGAACGGTTCGCCGCGCTGGACAAAGCCAGCTTTTGCATAAAAAGTGGCAGCACTTTGCTGCGCGTGCAGAAGAATTTCTTTATCACCTCGAGCTTTAGCTTTCTCGCACAGAGCATCCAGCACCTGTCGCCCCAGATGGCTGCCGCGCAGCACGCGCTTGGCGGCCATGCGGCCAATTTTGCCCACGCCAGGTGCAGAGACGAGCAAGCGGCCGGTGGCCAGCGGCTTCTGCATGCGGTTATAAACCACGGCATGTATCGCGGTGGTATCTGCCGCATCCCATTCGTCTTCACGGGAGATACCCTGCTCCTCAACAAACACTTCCGTGCGGACTTGAGAAGCATCGCGCCCCAGCTTTTGCCAATCGCCCACCTGCACATTCGTCATCGCCTCGCCCGCCTCAAAGCCTTCCAGCATGGCGCGCAGGCTGTCGGGCACGCGGCGCGAGGTTTGCGTGTCGGGGTCGGCATGAACATACAGCAACTCGCCGCTCACCAAGAGCTTGTCGCCTGAAAAAATACCTCCTTGCATGAGCATCGAAGAATTACCGATTTTTGCACAGCGCATGCCCACGTCTAGCGTATCGTCATACTTGGCCGAAGCGTTGTATTCGATGGTGGCTTTCTTCACGTAAAGATCTCCGCCCAGTTGGTGCATGGTTTCTTCGTATGGCAGCGCCAGCGCTCGCCAATAGTCTGCCACGGCTGTGTCAAAGTACATCAGGTAATGACCATTGAACACGATTTTTTGCATGTCCACCTCAGCCCAGCGAACACGCAAGCGGTGGGAGAAGCGGAAGTCTTGTCGGTTCATGGTTTAGGCTCAATCTAAATTTCAAAAGCAGTTTTCAAAGCCAGCGCAGCATCTCGGTGAAACTGTCGCGCCTCGGGAATGATTCTGCCCATTTTGATGAATTCATGCGTCACGCCGCGGTAAATTTCTAGGCTGACCGTCACGCCCGCGACTCGCAAAACGTCGGCGTATTGCAAGCCCTCGGCGCAAAGTGGGTCACATTCGGCCAAGGCGATGAATGCTGGGGCTACATTGCTATGATCAGGTGCATTGATAGGCGAAAAGTGCCAATGGTCGGCGTTCTCTCTGGGTATCGTGCTATCAGAAAAGTAGTAGATGTGTTCGCGCTCCAGCACATAGCCTTGCGCGTATTCAAGCGCTTCACTGCGATCTGAGTGCGCTGCCACATCGGGATAGATGAGCAATTGCAGCGCGAGCTTCATCCCTGCATCTCGCGCCATCAATGCGCAAACGGCGGCCAATCCGCCGCCAGCGCTGTCGCCACCCACAGCGATTTTTTCTGCATCTAAACCGAGCGCATCGGCTTGCTCGCTCAGCCAAAGAAACGCATCCCAAACATCGTTTGGAGCCGCAGGAAACGGACACTCCGGGGCTAATCTGTAATCCACCGACAGCACCGCCGTACCTGACAAACGACTCAACTCACGGCACAAAATATCATGCGTCTGCACACTGCCAATCACTAAGCCACCGCCGTGGAAAAAAAGGACAACGGGCAACTTTTCATGCGATGGCGCATACAGCCTCAGGGGAATATTTGCACCATCTCGATTTGTGAAAGCCAGATCCTCCACCCGCGCCAGCTCCACTCTGGGTACTTCCAACACATCCGCACCCTTGGCATAAGCCTCCCGCGCCCGCTGCGGGGTGAGCTGATGCATCGGCACAAAACCTGGCTTGACCTGCGCTCGCGCCATGCGAGTCAGCACGCCTTGCATCAAAGAAGTGAGCGGGGCTTCTGAACGAGCTGAGCCCAATTACTTGAAACTCACCTTCACCGGCTTCGCGCCTGGCAAGCCCGCGTAATTCACCGTTACCGTCATGCCCGCTTTCGGCGGCACCAGCGGCGAGAAAGATCCCAAGCTAATCAGCTGGCCGACCTTCATGCTCTGCCCATCTTTCGCCAAAGCCTGCGCCAGCCACACCACAGCGTTCAAAGGATGCTCCAAAATATCCGAGCCCTTGCCGCCGCCGAGTGCCGCGCCCGCGCCGTCCACCATCGTCACCTGCATATCACGCAGCGCATCCAGCATTTGGTATTTCTCAGCCCGAACAGCTGGCACGGCGATCACCTGCCCCGCCACACCCAGCCGCGCACCCACATTGATCGCGCTAATGGCCGCGCCATTCAGCTTGGGAGGCGCAAGCACCACCAAATCTGGCAACTCAATGAAGGGAATGATTTGGTCAATCGCATTCAAGACATCCATCGGCGTTTTCGCTGAATTGATCGCGTCGCTGCTCACGCGCACTAGCATGTCAGCCTCAAACAAAGCGCGCGCGCCAAAGGCCGCCTCTACCGTTGCGCCATCCTTGAGCATCATGTGTTCGTACAGCTTGCCCCATACCGGCTTGTCGGCACCGAAGCGTTTTTGCACAGCGGGGTTGGTCAAACCCGCTTTATAGCCAACGAGCTTGCTACCTGCTTTTTCCATCATCGCGGTGAACTTGGTGCGCGTGCATTCGCCATCTGCTTCGCTCAGGCCTTCTGGGTTGACGGCGGGCGTTTTCGCGGTGTAGCTGGCAAGCAGCGCACTCACCTCCGCATCGCTCATGCAGGCAGCTTGCGCATAAAAAGACAGCATGGCCAGAATGGCAGCAGAGAATACGGTGAAAGACGGCTTTAAGCGCATAGCAAGCTCCTGGGTGTAAAGTGCTTTCATCGTAACCAAATTTAGCGTAAAAAAACACCATGGCTTATATCTACTACGTTACCCATATCCAGTTTGACCACGGCGCGATTTCAACTTTGAAGGCCGAATGTGAGCGCGTGGGCATCCAGCGCCCGATGATCGTGACCGACAAAGGCGTGCGAGCCGCAGGCATTGTGGACAAGGCCATTGCCGCGCTTGGGGCGCAGCCTGCAGCGATTTTTGACGATGTGCCCAGCAACCCGACCGAGGCCGCAGTACAAGCGGGCTTGCTCGCCTACCGCGCAGGAAAATGCGACGGCCTGATTGCCGTGGGCGGTGGCTCAGCGATTGACTGCGCCAAAGGCATTGCCATCCTCACGCCTCAGGGCGGTGTACTCAAAACCTACGCCACCATCGAGGGCGGTTCGCCGCGCATCTCAGACCAAATCGCCAGCATCATCGCCGTGCCCACCACCAGCGGCACTGGCTCCGAAGTGGCTCGCGGCGCGATCCTGATTGTGGAAGATGGCCGCAAGCTCGGCTTTCACAGCTGGCATCTCGTCCCCAAAGCCGCCATCTGCGATCCGCAGCTCACGCTCGGTCTGCCCGCCGGCTTGACGGCTGCCACCGGTATGGATGCCATTGCCCACTGCATCGAAACCTTCCTCGCCCCCAGCTTTAACCCGCCCGCCGACGGCATCGCCCTAGACGGCCTGCGCCGAGGCTGGGCGCATATTGAGCGCGCCACGCAAAACGGCGCAGACCAAGAAGCCAGATTCCATCTTATGAGCGCCAGCATGCAAGGCGCCATGGCCTTCCAAAAAGGCCTAGGCTGCGTTCATAGCCTCTCTCACAGCCTAGGCGGCGTGAACCCGCGCCTGCATCACGGCACTTTGAACGCCATGTTCCTCCCCGCCGTCGTGCGCTACAACGCCGCAGCCGAATCCGTGCAAAAAGACGACCGATTGAACCGCATGGCCCAAGCGATGAGCCTGAGCTCAGGCACAGACGTGATCCCCGCCCTTGCAGACATGGTGCACCGCCTCGGCCTACCCAAAGGCCTGGCCGACATGGGCGTGAGCACCGGCCACTACGAGAAAATCATCGACGGC
>JANMDE010000173.1:0-6816 GCA_031376105.1 Variovorax sp.
TGAAGCGGGCCATAAACCCACGCTCGATGCCACCGCCTCCTACAACATCAATCACAACAGCAACGGCAGCACCACCTCCGGCCTGAACAGCCGCACCAATAACGCCACGATCGGCTTGGCCTTCAACCTGCCCTTATTTGCTGGCTATGCCACGCAAAACCGCATCAAGGAAACACTGCTGCTAGAAGACAAAGCCAAAAGCGATCTGGATGCTGCCAAGCGCGGCATCGCACAAGCCACCCGCACCGCCTATTTCGGCGTGCTCTCCGGCCAAGGCCAAGTCAAGGCACTAGAAGCCGCTGAAGCCAGCAGCCAAAGCGCCTTGGATGCCAACAAACTCGGCTACCAAGTCGGCGTTCGCATCAATATTGACGTATTAAATAGCCAATCCCAACTCTTCCAAACCAAACGCGATCTGGCCAAGGCCAGGTATGACGTGTTGGTGGGCGGCTTGAAGTTGCGCCAAGCCAATGGCAGCTTGAAGGCTGAAGACCTGAACCCCGTGAACGCTTTGTTGGCTCGCTGAAGTATTCACTTTGGTTTGCGCGGCTGTCGGCACGGAAGCTTCCTGTCTAGACGCAGCGGCGACGAGTTTGAGGTATTGCGCCTGCGCTCAGACGGGGGATACCCAACATCGGTCAGCCGCAATACCTCAGACTCGTGGCCTATTGGCTTCCCCAGCGCTTAAAGCAAGGGTTTGCAAGGACTACCTACCCTCGCGGCTGTGCTAACGTGGTCGTCCTCACAAAACATCAAGATGCAGGAGACACCGTGAAAATTTCAGCTTACTACAGCCGCCTCAAGCTAAGCGCTCGGGCACTCGCCTCTTTATCCACCACTTTTTTCGTCGCGATCCCAACCGTGCTCATCGTGAGCGGTTGCGCTAGCACGGGCGGCCCGGCGATGGTGCTGCCGTCTGCACCCACAGCCTGCGCAGGCCTGAATGGCTTTGCCATAGCGCCCCAAGCCATTGGCCTGCCCACCACAGGTGCTGTGGTCACCAGCGCTGTGGTCGTGCCCGCTGCTGGCGCTGGCGTGGCCGCCGTGGCTGAATATTGCAAGGTGCTGGGCGATATCAACCCAGTTGACCCGACTGCACCCAAGATCAAATTTCAAGTCAATCTGCCATCAAATTGGAATGGTAAGGCGCTGATGTTTGGCGGCGGCGGTTACAACGGCGTGTTGGCCACCGGCTTGGGCAATGTGCCGGCCGGGCCCACCAACCAACCCGCACCCTTGGCGCGCGGCTATGCCACGTTTGGCAGCGATTCGGGTCACCAAGCCAATGCGAATGGCAGCCGCGATGGCACGTTTGGCGCTAACGATGAAGCCTTGAAAAATTTTGCGTCCGACGCGATCAAGAAAACGCGTGATGCTGCCATCAACGTTCTTCAAGCACGCTATGCGGCCAAAGCCCAGAAGACGTATTTTGCAGGCGGCTCCACCGGCGGGCGCGAGGCATTGTTTGCAGTGCAAAACTGGCCCCAAGATTTTGACGGCGCCATTGTGCTTTACCCCGCGTGGAACGCCGCCGCCTTAGACTTGCAATTTGGCCGCATCACGCGCGAGCTGGCCAAGCCGGGCGCCTATCCCAATCGCGCCAAGCGCCAAGTGCTCTACGACGCAGCGCTGGCTGCTTGCGATGAGCTTGATGGTGTGAAAGATGGCTTGATCAGCCACGTCATCGCCTGCAACGCCACATTTAATCCCAGCACCGCCATGCTCGCAGGCAAACCCGTGCGCTGTGCGGGAGGCGCAGACACCGGAGACACTTGCCTGTCAGACGCGCAGATCGCCGGCTTCAACGTCACCAACACCGCCTTGAGCCTGAATTACAAACTAGCCAGCGGCGAGACGACGTATCCCGGCTTCAACACCTGGGGCACAGATTTTGGTAACCCCAGCGCCAGCCCATTGCAGCCCACCGTGCTCACGCTCTCACTTGGCACAGAGCAACCCGCCAACCCGATGCCGGGTGTGAAACCCGCAACCACCACGACGATTGCCACCAGCCCGCCCTATGGCAGCACCTTCTGGGATCAATGGGCCAAGTATTTTGTGACCCGCGATGCCACATTTAATTCGCTCAGCCTCGACCCACAAAACCCCGGCAAATGGCAGGAGCGCATCGTGCAGCTCACCGCCGTGCAAGACACTAACAAAACCGATCTCTCCGCCTTCGCAGGCAGAGGCGGCAAGATCCTGATGGCTCACGGCTCGCATGACGCGCTGGTCAGCACCCGCGCCACGCAGCAATACTGGCAGCGCATCCGCGCCGACATGGGCGCGGTAAAAGTAGATAGTTTTGCCCGCTACTACGAAATCCCGGGCTACGGCCATGCGGTCAGCAGCGTGTTCAACGCCGCTTGGGATTCGCTCACCACACTTGAAAATTGGGTTGAAAAAGGCATGAGCCCACCTCCACAAACTGTGGCTGATACCGCTGGCGTACCCGGCAGAACCCGGCCTTTGTGCGACTACCCTGGCTACCCCAAATACAAAGGCGCAGGCGATGTGAATCTCGCCGCGAGTTTTAGCTGCGCCATTCCTTAGCTTTTGCTGAACCTCGGTGCAGCTCTGGATGGTCGCGCAGCACCACAGCGGCGTTCAATTGATAATAAAATATTGCAGTCGCCCATATAGAATATACATAGTTTGCTATTAAAAATGTAGCTATCTATGTTGCGAATTTCGTCAAATTGAGAAGCCTTCTTTCATAAAAAAAGCAGCCAGATCGCCTGATCTGACTGCTTTTTATCCGTGAGCCTGCGCTTTAATCGGTAGCGAGTTCCTCAGCTTCCGGTTTGGCTTTGCCCTCTTTCTTGGGAAGCGACTGGATATTCAAGCTGATTTTGTCTTCCTTGTCCACATCGACAGTGACGATGCCGCCATCGACCAGCTTGCCAAAGAGCAGCTCATCAGCCAAGGCTTTGCGGATGGTGTCTTGAATCAAGCGCTGCATCGGGCGAGCGCCCATCAGCGGATCAAAGCCCTTCTTACCTAAGTGCTTGCGCAGCGCGTCGGTAAAGGTGACATCCACTTTCTTCTGATCAAGCTGGGTTTCCAGTTGCAGCAAGAATTTATCCACCACGCGCAGAATCACGTCTTCATTGATCGGCTTGAAGCTGACCATTGCATCCAAGCGGTTGCGGAATTCGGGTGTGAACAAGCGCTTGATATCGGCCATCTCATCGCCTTGTTGGCGGGAGTTGGTGAAACCAATCGTGGATTTGTTCATCGTCTCAGCGCCCGCATTGGTCGTCATGATGATGATGGTGTTGCGGAAATCAGCTTTGCGGCCATTGTTATCCGTCAGTGTGCCGTGATCCATCACCTGCAAAAGCACGTTGAAGATATCAGGGTGCGCTTTTTCAATTTCATCGAGGAGCAACACGCAATGCGGCTTCTTGGTGATGGCCTCGGTGAGCAACCCACCTTGGTCAAAGCCTACATAGCCTGGCGGCGCACCGATCAGGCGGCTCACTGCATGGCGCTCCATGTATTCACTCATGTCAAAGCGCAGCAGATCAATGCCCATGATATTGGCCAACTGCTTGGCCGCTTCCGTTTTGCCCACGCCCGTGGGGCCCGAGAAGAGGAATGAACCAATTGGCTTATCTGCACGGCCGAGGCCAGAGCGCGCCATTTTCACAGCGGCGGCCAAGGCCTCAAGCGCAGCATCTTGACCAAACACCACGTTCTTCAGATCGCGCTCAATCGTCTTGAGCTTGCTGCGGTCGTCATTGCTCACGCTGGCTGGCGGAATGCGGGCGATCTTGGCCACGATTTCTTCCACTTCAGATTTAGTGATGGTCTTTCTGCGCTTGGCTTGAGGCAAGATACGCTGAGCAGCGCCCGCTTCGTCAATCACATCAATGGCTTTGTCAGGCAGATGGCGGTCGTTGATGTATTTGGCAGACAGCTCCGCCGCCGCCACCAAGGCACTCACGGCAAACTTCACGTTGTGATGTTCTTCAAAACGGCTCTTCAAGCCTTTTAAAATTTCCACCGTTTGCTCAATCGACGGCTCGACCACATCGATCTTCTGGAAGCGGCGTGAGAGCGCTGCGTCTTTCTCGAAAATTCCCCGGTATTCGGTGAAGGTCGTTGCGCCAATGCATTTCAGCGTGCCGTTGGACAACGAAGGTTTGAGCAAATTGGAGGCATCCAGGGTGCCGCCAGAGGCAGCGCCCGCGCCGATGAGGGTGTGAATTTCGTCGATGAAAAGCACGGCGTTGGGCTTATCTTTCAAATTCTTGAGCACGCCTTTCAAGCGCTGCTCAAAATCGCCCCGGTATTTCGTGCCAGCCAAGAGTGCGCCCATATCGAGCGAATACACCACCGCTTCAGCCAAAATTTCAGGCACGTCTTTTTGTGTGATGCGCCAAGCCAGGCCCTCTGCAATAGCCGTCTTGCCCACACCGGCTTCGCCCACCAGCAAAGGATTGTTTTTGCGGCGACGGCAAAGAATTTGTATCGCACGCTCGACTTCGTATTCCCGGCCAATCAGCGGATCAATCTTGCCGTCTTTGGCCAGTTGATTCAAGTTTTGCGTGTATTGCTCCAGCGGAGAGGCTTTTTCAGATTTTTCCTCGCGCTCTTCGCCTCCCTCGCTTGCACCCTCGCCCGCTTTGGCAGGCTCGGGCGGGTCAGTCTTCTTGATGCCATGGGCGATGAAGTTGACCACATCCAAGCGCGTCACGCCCTGCTGATGCAGGTAATACACGGCATGCGAATCCTTCTCACCAAAGATCGCCACGAGCACATTCGCACCCGTAACTTCCTTCTTGCCATTGCCTGTGCTTTGCACATGCATGATGGCGCGCTGGATCACGCGTTGGAAGCCCAAAGTGGGCTGGGTATCCACCTCTTCGCTGCCCGCGACCTGCGGCGTGTTGTCTTTGATGAAATGAGTGAGCGACTTTCGCAGCTCATCAATGTTGGCAGCGCAGGCGCGCAAAACTTCGGCGGCGCTGGGGTTGTCCAGCAAAGCGAGCAACAAATGCTCCACGGTGATGAATTCGTGGCGCTGTTGGCGCGCTTCGACAAAGGCCATGTGTAAACTGACTTCTAGTTCCTGGGCAATCATAGGAATTCCTGTTGGCTTTCGTCGTTAATCGGTGGGGTTATTCTGAGGCAAAACGGAAGGCTTTGCTTAAAGATATTTTTAAGCTGTGGGCTCACTGACACATTGCAAGGGGTGGCCTGCTTTTTGTGCAGCCTCCATCACGCGATCCACCTTGGTGGCGGCCACATCTTTGCTGAAGACGCCACACACGCCTTTGCCGTCGATATGAATTTTCAGCATGATCTGGGTGGCGGTTTCGCGGTCTTTGTTAAAAAACTCTTGGATCACCGCCACAACGAATTCCATCGGCGTGTAATCATCGTTGAGCAACACCACCTGATACATCTGAGGCGGCTTGGTTTTTTCGGGCTTACGCTCCAGCACCACAGCGCCGCCATCGTCGTCTTCACGCAATGGGCGCACGGTGGGGCTGCTGGGAGGAGGAGGAGGTTTTGTGGCCAAGGATAATCCTGAATACAGAGAACAATGTTTAGATTTTAAGGCGACTGGCGATTTTGCAAGTCCCCGCACTTTGAAGACCGTCAAGATTCCCCTGGACAGACGCAGACAAAGGGCGACAAAGCTTTGTAAATAATCCGTTTGTCTATGACGAAGTTTTGTCAAATTTAAAGTGTGGGTATATGAGACCAACTATTTGACAAGCCCCAATGAAAGCTTGAAACTTAGTAGACACCTTCCGCAAGACAGCGCGACATTATTCATTTCTTTTTTTGGAAAATCACCCATGGCAGCCGGTATCGTCAAATGGTTCAATGATGCAAAAGGCTTTGGCTTTATCACGCCAGATGATGGCGGCATCGACGTTTTCATCCATTTCTCCTCCATTGCGATGGAGGGTTACAAAACCCTCCAACAGGGCATGCGCGTCAGTTTTGATCTCACGGATGGCCCCAAGGGCTTGCATGCCCAAAATATCATGGCAGCCGAGCCCTTGGCTGCTTCTGAAACAATTCACGACATGGCACCTCGCAAACGCGAATCCCGCGTACGCACGCCGCAATTTAATGTTGGTTATCAAGAAATGGCTCACAGCCGTTAGGCACAGCCCAAACACAGAGTGCTCCCTCGCGAGAAAAAGGCCGCTGAATCAGCGGCCTCTTCTTTTGCATGCAAAGGGATCTGCCGATTACATGTTGTCGATCATCACCTGACCAAAACCCGAGCAGCTCACCTGCGTCGCACCTTGCATGAGGCGTGCGAAGTCATAGGTGACTTTCTTGCTGGCGATAGACTTCTCCATGGAGGAAATGATCAGATCAGCCGCCGCCGTCCAGCCCATGTGGCGCAGCATCATCTCTGCGGAGAGAATTTCAGACCCAGGGTTCACGTAATCCTTGCCAGCGTATTTGGGTGCGGTGCCATGGGTCGCTTCAAACATGGCGATGTTGTCTGACAGATTGGCACCCGGCGCAATGCCGATGCCGCCAACTTGCGCAGCCAGCGCGTCTGACACGTAATCGCCATTCAAATTTAGCGTGGCGATCACGCTATATTCAGCGGGACGCAACAAAATCTGCTGCAGAAAAGCATCGGCAATACTGTCTTTGATGATGATGTTTTTGTCCGTTTTCGGATTTTTGAATTGGCACCAAGGGCCGCCGTCAATTAGCTGCGCACCGAATTCTTTTTGCGCCAAGGCATAGGCCCAATCCCGGAAGCCACCTTCGGTGAATTTCATGATGTTACCTTTGTGAACAATGGTCACGCTGGGCTTGTCATTGTCAATC
>JANMDE010000181.1:0-4352 GCA_031376105.1 Variovorax sp.
CGCCACCTCGTTGGCCAAGCGCAGTGCAGCGAGAACTTGCTGCGGGCTCATGATCAATGGTTCTGCGAGCCGCGATGCGCCCAAGCCGTGGTGTGTTTTTCAATGTAGCTGAAAAATTCATACATTGCCATCGCCATCACGCTGATCAAGACCAGCCCCGCAAACGCAAGTGGCAAGCGCTGCTGGCTGCCTGCAGTTTGCATCAATGAGCCAATGCCCGAATCGCCCGCCGTCATCTCAGCGAGCACCGTGCCCACAAAGGCCAGTGTGATCGCCACTTTGAGCGAGCCGTAGAAATACGGCATGCAACGCGGCAGGCCGATTTTTGTCAAAATATCCCAGCGCTTTGCGCCCAGCACTCGCAGCACATCTTCCAGCTCAGGCTCAAGCGTGGCCAGGCCGGTGGCGATATTCACTGTAATGGGGAAGAAGCTGATGAGGAAGGCGGTGAGAATACCAGGGCCGATACCGATGCCAAACCACACCACGAGAATCGGCACAATCGCCGCCTTGGGCACCGCGTTGAAACCGATCATCAGCGGATAAAACGCGGCATAAGCCATCGGCGATGAACCCACAATAAAGCCTAGCAACACGCCCACCGCGATGGCAATGGCAAAGCCCACCATCGTGACCCAAAAGGTCTGCCATGCCGCTTTGAGCAAAGGCTCTTTGAATTCCACAAACTCTTTGGCAATTTGCAGCGGGCTGGGGAAGATAAATTCAGCGATATTGAAGAGCGAGACGACGGCTTGCCAGAGCACCAAAATCACGATCAATACGGCAATGGGGGCGAAGCGTTCAAAATTTTTGGTCATCATGATATTTCCCCGCTCACTGTGGCACAACGGCAGTGGTTTTACGAATGGCACCAATATGCCCACGCAGTTCTTGCACAATCGCTGTAAATTCCGGCGAATACGTCACTTCCAAATCGCGCGGCCGTGGCAGGTCAATGTCGCGCTGCACAATAAAGCGGCCAGGGCTCTTGCTCATGCAATACACGCGGTCTGCAAGGAACACGCTCTCGCGCAGATCATGCGTGACCAAAATAACATTGAATTTTTGCGCGGCATGCAAATCACGCAGCGCACACCACAGCTCCTCGCGGGTGAAAGCATCGAGAGCGCCAAACGGCTCATCGAGCAGCAGCATTTTGGGCTCATGAATCAAAGCACGGCAAATGGACGCACGCTGCTGCATACCGCCTGAGAGTTGCCAAGGAAATTTTTTCTCGTAGCCACCCAAGCCGACCGATTGAAGCAATTTGGAGGCGCGCTCTTCATACTCTTTGCGCTTAGCTTTGAAATTGCTGCGATACGGCTCCACAATTTCCAGCGGGAGCAGCACATTGTCAATCGTGGTGCGCCAAGGCAAGAGAGAAGGCGCTTGAAAGGCCATACCGGAGATTTTGAGTGGCCCCGTCACAGGCGAACTGTCCACATGGATTGTGCCTTTGCTGGGCATTTTGAGACCCGTCGTGAGCTTCATGAAGGTGGATTTGCCGCAGCCTGACGGTCCGACGATAGCGATGAACTCACCCTGAGTCATTTGCAGCGAAATATCTTCCACGGCGAACTGGCCTTGGGCGAGCAACTCGTCGTTGTAGGCGAGCCAGACGTTTTGGAAATCGACAAACGGGCGTGGTGAGGTAGGTGCTGCGGGATTCATAATTTATACCAAATAAGGCTTCTTGCCCTTATAGATTATGCGCTGAATGCTCACAATTTAATAGCAAAAGACCAGAAGGCTTTGATCTCTTCTGGTCTTGTAGCAGGCGCGGGCTTAGCTTACTTCTTCACGGGTGGCAAGACGTTCAGTTCGGCCTTGGTGGGCAAGAAACTGCCGTTCCACACGTCGTCCACTTTCACGCGGGTCTTGGTGTTGAACGCATCGGACACTTGCGATGCCATCAGCGCCATACGGCCAGGGTTGATTTGGCCAAATCCTTCGGCGCGAGCATCAGGGCTGTTGATCACCGAGTCAATCGCCAGTTTCAAGCGGCGCTCTTCCAGATCGACGTTGATGATGCCGTCGCGGTTTTTCACGTATTGAATCGCCACATCGGGCTTGGCCATCACGTCTTTTGCACCTTTGGTGAAGGCCAGCAAGAAGGCCTTCACAGCGGCTGGATTCTCTTTGATCATTTTCTGGCTAGCTACGATAGCATTGCCATACAGCTTCACGCCAAAATCAGAGTAAGGCAGGATCACGATGTCTTCGGTCTTCACATTGCGCGCCTCAAGATTGAGCAGCGAGGTGAAGGAAAAACCGGTGATCGCATCCACATCGCCACGGGCGAGCATGGTTTCGCGCAGCGGGGGATCCATGGTGACCCAGTTCACAGCGCCCACATTATTGGCCTTTTGGAAGACCGGGAAAGCGCGACGGCCGGCGTCAAACACCGGTGCGCCGAGTTTCTTGCCGACCAGATCGGATGGCTTGGTGATGCCGTTTTTCTTCAAGGTGAGCACAGCAGCGGGCGTGTTGTTGTAGACCATCATCACGGCCACGGGCTTGTTGGGCGCGTCTGGATTGTTGGCGTGAAATTCCATGAGGGCGGCCATATCGGCAAAGCCCATGTCATAAGTGCCGGAAGCAACGCGCTGCACGGTGTTGCCCGAGCCAGTGCCAGCGTCTAGGCTGACATCGAGCTTCACGTCTTTGAAATAACCTTTTGCAATCGGGCTCAAGAACAAAGCCGCTGGGCCTTCAAAGCGCCAGTCGAGCTGGAATTTGATGGGGGTCATGGCTTGGGCAAAAGCGCCGGTGGACACGAGGGACGCTGCAGCAACGGCTGACGCAGCAAAGGTTTTCAAGGCAGAACGCTTGTTCATGGAGACTCCAAAAGATAAAAACGAAAATGATGCGCACAGGGAATTGGCATACCCAAGCTGTTTGCAAGAAAAGTGCCGCATCTCGGCAGGCCTGAGCTATGCCGGATGCACGGTTTGCGTGCAAATTGTATACAGCTTGGCGCGCAAAACAGTGCGCGATTACCCGCAAACGTGCGTTTTTAGTTGGCCGCGCTCAGTAAGCTGTGCAGGCTGCGGGCGATAACTTTGGTCGCGCGGCGCAAATCCTCCAGCTCAAGCTGCTCGTCGGCGCGTTTGGCGTTAGATTCCAGCACGGTGCGCGGCCCTGCACCGTAGATCACACCGGGGATGCCGCGTTCACCATACAGGCGTACATCGGTGTAAAGCGGCGTGCCAAGCGCGGGGATGGTTTCGCCGAACACGTCGCCGGCTTGTCGAACCAGGGTTTGCACTAATGCTTGGTTTCCGGGCAAGGGCTTCATGGCTTGGGCAAGCAGCATGCGCTTGATGTCCACGGAAATAGCGCCTGAGCCGCGCGGTGGCTGGTAACTGGCGGCGGCTTGCGCAATCGTATCGCGAATGCTTTGCTCAACCAGGGCGGCGTCTTCTTCGGGGATCATGCGGCGATCAAGCTTGAACACTACTTTGCCAGGGACGACATTGGTGTTAGTGCCGCCTTGAATCATGCCGATGTTGAGATACGGATGCGTAATGCCTTCAACGCTGGAGCAGACTTTTTTGTAATTAGCATTGAGCGCATAGAGCGCGGCCATGATGTGCGTTGCGCCTTGCAGGGCATCAATGCTGGAATCAGGAATCGCTGCGTGGCTGTTTTGCCCATGCACGGTGACTTCCAATTGCAGGCAACCGTTGTGCGCCACGATCACTTGGTAGCTGAAGCCTGCGGCAATCATCAAGTCGGGTTTCGTGAGGCCTTGCTTGAGCAACCAATCGGGCCCGAGCTCGCCGCCAAATTCTTCGTCATAGGTGAAGTGCAATTCCACACTGCCATGAGCGGGCTTGGACACGGCTTCTAAAGCACGCAGGGCAAAGGTGAAGGTGGAAAAATCGCATTTGCTCACAGCGGCGGCGCGGCCATAGATTTTCCCGTTCACAATCTCGCCGCCATACGGGTCATGCGTCCAGCCTTCGCCGGGCGGCACCACATCGCCATGGGCGTTGAGAGCAATAGTCAAACCACCTTCGCCGAATCTGCGGCGTACGATCAGGTTGGTGATCGTCTCTAAGCCAGCAGCCGTCACGGCCTCTTGCGGCGGGCAATGCTGTTCGGCCTCGTAGCCAAACGCTTTGAGCAGTTCGGCGGTGCGCAGCGCATGGGGCGTGTTGTTGCCGGGCGGTGTGTCGGTGGGGACGCGGATGAGTTGTTGGAGGAAGAGCACTTGTTCGTCAAAGTGCGTATCAATCCATTGGTCGAGTTGTTGATGGGTGTTCATAGGTTTAAGAATTCAATACCGGACGCAAAAGGCGCAGAAGTTTCGCAAAAGACGCAAAAAAGAAAATACGTAAAAGATTCAA
>JANMDE010000200.1:0-4079 GCA_031376105.1 Variovorax sp.
CAGCCATTTGCACTTTCGCCTCCACGCTGTAGCTCGCATAAGACGCACCCGCATGCGTCATCACGCCGCGCAGCTCGCAATGCGGCGCAAGCGCTCTGGCAATGTCAAGAATCAGTGCATCGCCGGGGCGCACACCGCTGCGATGACCATCGGAATCAATCTCAATCAGCACGGGAATGTGATCATTCATCGTTTGTGCATGCGCCGCCAAAGCCTGCGCAGCGGCCACGCTGTCGAGCACCACCGTCAAATCCACGCCCTGCTGGCGCAAGCGGCTCACATGCGCAAACTTATTGGCCACGATCGAGACGGCATACAGCATGTCTGTCACGCCCGCCGCTGCAAACTCGTCCGCTTCTTTGAGCGTGGAGACCGTGGCCGGGCCGTTTGGTGAATCCATCATGGCGCGCGCCACTTCCACGCATTTCGCGGTTTTTAAATGCGGCCGCAGCTTCGCGCCCAGCGGCTGAAGTCGCTCGTGCAGGCGAGAAATATTGCGCTTCATGCGCTCGGTATCCAGCAGCAAGGCGGGCGTTTCAAGATCGTGCAAAGTAGTCATAGGCATCGATTTTGCTGCATGCTGCGCTGTAGTGTGCAACAGCGCTGATTTCATTGGATAACAATAGGCCTTGCACCAAGCACATTTAATCGCCCCATCGGTCTGTCCCCATCCACCTTAACGCTGACCCCCACCATGACCACCGCCATCATCAGCGCCCTGCCCGAAGAGCAAGCAGGCTTGCAACAATTGCTATCAAATCATGAGCGGGTTACGCATATTCCACGTCGGCTAGAGCATGGTTTGATTCACAACAAGCCGGTTATTCTGGCTTTGGCAGGCGTAGGCAAAGTCGCCGCCGCCATCACGGCCACGCTGCTGATCGAGCGCCACAAAGTGCAGCGCATCGTTTTTACCGGCGTGGCAGGTGCAGTGGCGGCGCAGGTGAATGTTGGCGATGTGGTGGTGGGCAGCGGCTATTTGCAGCACGACATGGATGCCTCACCGCTCTTTCCGCGCTTTGAAATTCCCTACACCGGCATCAGCCGCTTTGCTGGCGATGCCGCTTTAGTTGCTATGATTTTAGAAGCACTGAATGCAGACAATATTGGGGCGAATGGCTCAAAACCCCTAAAAATTCACCAAGGATTGATCATCAGCGGTGACCGCTTCGTCAGCAGCGCAGCAGAAGTGCAAGCGCTGCGCCGCGATCTGCCCGATGCCCTGTGCGTTGAAATGGAAGGCGCCGCCATCGCGCAGGTCTGTCATGACTACAAAATCCCCTTCGCCGCC
Organism: Variovorax sp.; assembly: GCA_031376105.1. Classification (GTDB taxonomy): domain Bacteria; phylum Pseudomonadota; class Gammaproteobacteria; order Burkholderiales; family Burkholderiaceae_C; genus JANMDU01. The sequence goes on from JANMDE010000200.1 coordinate 1,292, forward strand.
GTTCGCAGCATCTCCGACAAAGCCGACGACAACGCGCATATCGACTTCCCAAAATTCGTCAGCGACGTGGCCGGGCCGCTAGCGGTCAAACTGATCGATGCGCTGATGCAACGCATCTGAGCGTTATCTTCAAGCGAGATTCAAGCGCAGCAGGAAGGCCACGCCGTCGGTCGTATTCAACGCCTCCACCGCGCCGCCCATCTTGCCCATATAGGTTTTCACCACGAACAGCCCTTGGCCGCGATGGCCTGCATCATCGGCGCTGGTTGTGCTGCCCGATACGCCATAGTCAAAAATGCCGGGCAGCAGATCAAGCGGAATGGGCTGGCCTTGGTTGTGAATGCGCAGCACGGCGTGCGTACTTTCTTGTGTCACGCTGAGCGTGATCGGTGTGTCTGCAAGGCGGTGGCGCTGCGCATTACTCAAAATGTGCGTCACCACATCTTCGAGCGCAAATTCATCGGCTTTGACGAGCAACGGCGCTGCCTGCGCAGACCGCTCATAAATCACTTTTTCAATACCAGCGAAATGCGCATTGCCAGCGATCTGCGTGAGAAAAGCATCCAAATCAAGCAGGCCTGCCGCCACATCGGCCTTGGCAATTGCCTCGCTGGGCGAAGCTTGCCCGTAAAGCACTTTCACCGCTTGCTGCATGCGCTGCACATAGCGGTGGCTCGCGTCGCCCTCTTTGCCATGCAACACCATCAGCGATTGCAGGGGAGACATGATCTCGTGTCCCACGGCATGCCACATCTCGCGCTCTTGATTCGCGCGCACATGCTCACGCGAGATATCGTCTTTTACGCGTTGCATTAAATCTGAGAGGCCACCCGCCAAAATGCCCAGCTCATCTTTGCCGCGCAGATCGCTCACATCCAGCGCCGCGAGGCGATTTTCCAGCGCGGGCGCATTGACGTTGTAAGACACTGCCGCCGCACGTTTGGCCAGCTGCGTCACGCGGCGAATCAAGCCGATTTCGATCAAAGCCCAAGCCAGCGCGATCGCAGCCAACATCGCGCCCACCAGCCAGAGCAGGCGCGTGGCCACGATGCTGATACTGCGCTCCACAGCGCGCACATCGCCAGAGAGCGTGGCTTCGAAATTGCCCACTGGCGTGGCCACCCGATCCACCGCCTTCAAAGGCGGCACTTGCGTGTCGACTGGCAGCACGCTCACGATACGGCGCACCCAAGGCGAGATTTGCTCTTGCGTGTCTGATTGGTTGCGCAAAGTGAGCGCGCTGGCATCAAAAGTATGGCGGCCGCTCAGGCGCTTGATCTGCAAGGTTTCGCCGGGCAACAGACTTTGCGCCAACTCGTTCAAAGCGGCAGGCCCGGCCATGCGCGGCGCGTCGGTGTCAAACACCACACCCGCAGAGCCACTGACTTGCATCGCCACGCGAATCTCCTGCAAATCAGCGGGCGGCCACGCGACCTGCGGCTTGCGCCAAATCGCTTCGCGCAGCGCCTCTGCCGGCAAGCGGATGGAAAAGAAGGCACGGCGCGGGCAATCAACGGCTGCGGTAGCAGCATCGACACATGCCGCACTCTGCCAGACCCAGCCGCGAAATTCACGCACTGGGCGTGATTCGCGGATCAGCAGCGCGCCTTGAGCCAGCGTGTCGGCCTCCAAAAAGCCAGCCCAGCGCCCCACCAAAGCATTGCCTGCCACGCCGCCATCGCGCTCCTGCAACTCCAGCGGTGCGATCCAAGTCGTGGTGTTACCGCGCAAGCTCAAGGTCACTTTGGCGCGATGAATGCCTTGTAAATCCAGCTGGCCTTTGTCTCTGCCCAGCAGGGCCACGCTGTCAAAGCTGCCCGCCAAATAGACAAAGCCGCCCGCATAAGGATTGCTGCCAATCGCAGCGCAAGCGTTTGATCCACCCGCGAACTGCACCGCACAGCCAGCGCTGTCAATCGCTTGCTGCGCTTTGAAAGGATCGTCAAAATCCAGTGAGCCAAACGGCAAAAGCAAGGGCGTGAGCCCAGCGCTTGCACCCAAACCCACTTCTGCGCCATGCTGCGGATTGAGCAAAGCAAGCTGCCCCGCCGGGTGGCGCAGCCGCGCCAAAATCTCCGATTGCGTTTTCTTGAAACTGCTTTGGTAATTTTGGTAGCTGCGCTCTTTCTCGTCTTGCAACACGGCCAGCGCCAAGCCCAGCGTGGCAGCAATCAGCAATACAAACACTGCACGAAAAAACAAACGGCGGCGGAAAAACGCCAGCCCCAAGCGCGGCATCTCCAGCTTCGGCAAATCTAAGCTCGGCACTTTCATCGCCTAAGCCTTTTTGCTAGCGGCAGACGGCATCCAACGAAAGCCGCGCATGGGGATGTTTTCAATACCCGCGAAGTTTTCATCAACTTCTTTGAAGGCTTCTCGGATCGTGCTCACATGCTTGCGCACATTGTCTCGGCTGCGCCCGCTTTTGACCACATCAAACAGCTCCTCGTAGCTCACCACCTCGCCAGCGCGCTGATGCAGTGTGGCCAAAATGCGCTGCGCTGTGAGCGGCAAATTCACGCGCTGGCCGCGCCAGGTGGGCGTGCGCTGCCAGAGCGGATCGAGGCTGAGGTCATCAGCAGGCTTCGCAGCAGTTACTCCTGAATTTATAGCATGATGCGTAGGATTTTTAAGGGCTGCACGCAAAATTTCCAGAAAAGTCTCAATGAAATCACGCTCTTCAAACGTGGTTTTTTGTAGATAATCCCATGCATCTAACGCCTTCATGATGCTGCGGTAAATGGCAGCGGGCATCGCGGAGATCACGAGCACGGGTGTGCCTGGGCGG
>JANMDE010000237.1:0-2831 GCA_031376105.1 Variovorax sp.
GCACGCCTTATGGCTGCATGAAGATGCTCGAATCGATTGGCTACGATCTCAAAGGCAAACACGCCGTCGTCATTGGCCGCAGCAACATCGTGGGCAAGCCGATGGCGCTGATGCTTTTGCAGCAAAACGCCACCGTCACCATCTGCCACAGCGGCACGAAAGATTTGAAAGCCATGACCCTGCAAGCCGATGTGATTGTTGCCGCTGTCGGCAAACGCAATGTGCTCACAGCAGACATGGTCAAGCCCGGCGCAGTGGTGATTGACGTGGGCATGAACCGCAATGATCAAGGCAAGCTCTGCGGTGATGTCGACTTTGAAGGCGTAAGCCAAGTAGCCAGCCACATCACCCCCGTGCCCGGCGGCGTAGGCCCGATGACGATCACGATGCTGCTGGTCAATACGGTTGAGGCGGCCGAGCGAGTTTAAGTTGGTGAATCCGATGCATCAGACTTGATTTTTCGCAGATGCTCTGCATGAATTTGTGCTTCGTGCTCGATCAGTTGCTCATTGAAGAAGTTGTAAATTTCAGGCATTGAAATCGCTACATTCACCGAATCCAAGCCTTCATCGCGCTTATCCAAGGGGATCAAACCGCGCAGAATCAAACGCTCAGTTTCGCCATCGGTTGAGCCATCTGCATACTGCCTGATATTGGCAAAGAAGCTCTCGATGCTGTAACCGTGTGATTGCATGAGGATCATCAGATCAAAAAGATCGCGTGAGCGCACACGGTCTTGCAGCAGCAGAGTTTTGGCGATTTTCAACGCATCTAGTGAGAGAACAGAAAACGTGCAGCCTGCTTGGCGCTCCCGAGGGGCGTTTTGCCAGAAGGCGAAGCGTTTGGGATGGCGGTATTTGGCCGCAGCAAAGAAGGTGACTTTCACATCGTCAATGGCGTAATCTCGCGCGTAGTCCGACAAGCGCTCTCCTGTATTGATGCGAAAGGTGCTTTCTTGAGCAGAGTCGGTCACTAAGAGGGCGCTGTGGCCCTTGGCTCGCAAATCCCAAATCAGGCGATCAATCTGCTGGGTGGGAAGTTTGCCGCGATCATCGTGGAACAAAAAATCAAGATCGTTGCTTTGACGGTGAGCTACATGCAAGGCCAAAGCTGTACCGCCGATCAATAAGAAATCACTGCAATGTTCGTTGCTAGCTAGGCTTGCGAAAACGCTCTGAGTTTGTGGATGCAGGCTGTGCAGTTGGAAGCTGTGAGCTAAGTACTTAGGCATGCTGCGCTCCGCGCTCAATGCCCGGCATCAAGGCACCGAGAACGCCATGCGCCAAGTCAATGGAAAAGTCTTGGGCGACAGCCTTGACGCGTTCATGGCCAAAATAGGCAAACACGCGAGAGACATCCATGAAGCGCGCTTTGTCGAGCACTTTGGCAATCAGGGCTTCTTCGCTGATATTGGGGTTCGACCAATCGTAGGGAAAATCCAGCGAGATTTTTTGAGACAGGGTGGGGATGCGTTGTGCAGGTTCAATAGGGCTCTGTGTTTTGATTGTTTGAGGCACACGCGATTTGCGGATGCGCTGCCGAGCTGGCTGCAACTCTGTTCTGGGCACGGCTAGCACGCTCAAAGCGCTTGCAGCCGGTTGAGAGATTTGATCGAAGACGGTTTGCAGCTGAAAATAGTCTTTCAGCGAGCCTTGGCCGGTTAATTCCAAGCGGCGCAACGTGCCGTAAGCCACGCCGGAGCGCTGCGCTAAATCGCGCTGGGAGAGCTGGCAACTCAGGCGACGTTGCTTGAGCTGATGGGGAATATCATGACTATAAATGCTCATAATTATAATTAATATTAAATAAGTGCTCGCATTTTAGCAATTAAAATGAAATGAAGATAAATTATGATTCGAAAAACGCTGAGTCATGCGCGTAAGATGAAGAAATGTCACTCCACAAAATCACAAATAGTTTGACGCAACCGCTCTTCAATGCCGCAGCCACGCGCAGCATCGAAGAAGCTGCCGCACTCGCTTTGCCACCCCACACGCTCATGCAACGGGCGGGTTTGTCTGTGGCTCGCTTGGCCTGCGCGATTGCACCGCATGCGCGGGTGATTTGGTTGGCTTGCGGGCCGGGCAACAATGGCGGGGATGGCTTGGAGGCGGCGATGCATTTGCGGATGTGGGGGCGCGAGCCGGTCGTCACTTGGCTGGGCGATGAGGCGAGCTGCCCACCGGATGCGCTGGCTTCGTTCCAAAGAGCACGGGACGCTGGCGTGTGGTTTGCCGATGCGCCACCTGCACATTGGGATATTGCAGTGGATGCGCTGCTGGGGATTGGGGCGAAGCGTGCGCCGGATGGCGTGATGCGGCAGTGGCTGGACACGATGGCGCAGAGCGCTGCGCCGGTGTTGCATGTGGATGTGCCCAGCGGTTTGAGTGGGGATACGGGCTGTTGGCTAGGTGAAATTTCTCCTGACGGTACTATTAATTCAATAGCAAACTATGTAGATAATATAAGGGCAAGAGGCCGATTTTCTTCTACGAATACCACGCTGAGCTTGCTGACGTTAAAACCCGGCTTGTTCACAGCGCAGGGGCGCGATGCATGCGGTGAGATTTGGTTTGACGATCTGGGTGTGTGGGGCGATGACTCTGCCCCCACGGCTTGGCTGACTGGTGCGGCTGAGATGGTGCAGCCGCCGCGCCTGCATGCAAGCCACAAGGGGAGCTATGGCGATGTGGCTGTGATTGGCGGGGCGAGCGGCATGCAGGGTGCAGCGCTACTGGCGGGGCGAGCGGCTTTGCTCAGCGGGGCAGGGCGTGTGTTTGTGGGGCTGCTTGGTGAGAAGAGTGGCGGCATGGCGGTGGACCCTCAGCAGC
>JANMDE010000266.1:0-4017 GCA_031376105.1 Variovorax sp.
GCTATTTAAATAATAGCAAATATTGAGGAAATAGAAGTTGATGATGGAGCGAAAACTGTGGCACCCTGTGCTGCAAAGCAACGAACTGACTGATGCACCTGTGGCCGTGATGTTGCTGGGCATCGAGCTCGTGCTGTGGAAAGACGCGCACGGCGCAGCACATGCGTGGGCAGACCGATGCCCGCATCGCGGCGCGAAATTCTCCTTGGGCCGCGTCGTGAATGATCGGTTGGAATGCGGCTACCACGGCTGGCAGTTTGCGCCGTCTGGCCAATGCATGCTCGTGCCTGCGCTGCCCGCGTTCCAATCACCGGCCAGCCATTGCGCCAAGGTGTTTGAATTGCGGGAAGCGTATGGCTTGCTTTGGGTGCGGCTAGAAAATAGCGAAGCCAAGGTTCCGGCGTTTGCTGCTGAGAGCGATGCGCGGCTGCGCAAGGTCAATTGCGGCCCGTATCTGGTGCAAACCTCTGCGCCTCGATTGGTGGAAAATTTTCTCGATATGAGCCATTTCGGCTTTGTGCACGAAGGCTGGCTGGGCGATCGTGAGCATGTGGCCATGCTCGATTACGAGGTACAAAAAACCGCCACCGGCATTTTGGCAACGAACTGCCAGGTCTGGCAGCCCAAGAGCAATCTGCATTCCACCACCGGCTCGATGGTTGATTACACCTACGAAGTCAACGCCCCCTACACCTGCATCCTCACCAAAGCGCCTGATCCAGCCACGCTTGGCGCGCACATCACCGACAAAGAGAATTTCCGCGAATCGATTGCCCTCTTCGTCTGCCCCATAACGCCAGAGCTTTCCAGAGTGTGGATTCGCATGGCGATGACCGACTTTGACTCTCCCGACAGCGCGCTGCAGAGTTTTCAAAATACCATCTTCGGCCAAGACCAACCCGTGCTTGAATCGCAAAGCCCCAAACGACTGCCGCTGGATCTTCGCGCCGAGCTGCATACGGTAGCGGACAAAGCATCGAGTGCCTATCGACGTTATCTGCAAGAAACTGGCATCACCTTCGGAGTCTGCTGACATGAGCCTCATCAAACCGATTTCAACAGATCGCCTGCCGGACTTACTACGCCGCATCCCCAAAGCCGAGTTGCATATTCATATCGAAGGCTCTTTGGAGCCCGAGATGATTTTTAAGCTCGCCCAGCGCAATGGCGTGAGCATCCCGTATGCGAGTGTGGAAGATTTGCGCAAAGCCTATGCGTTTACCAACCTACAAAGCTTCTTAGACATCTATTACGCTGGCGCGTCTGTCCTGTTGAAAGAGCAAGATTTTTACGACATGGCTTGGGCGTATTTGGAAAAAGCCTCGCTCGATAACGTGATCCGCGCAGAGATCTTCTTTGATCCTCAAACCCACACCGCGCGCGGCGTGAGTATAGAAGTCGTGATCAATGGCCTCTCCCGCGCTTGCAACGATGCCAAAGCGGGATTGGGCGTCGATGCCGAACTCATCCTGTGCTTCCTGCGCCACCTAGAAGAGAGAGATGCCTTTGAAACTTTAGAATCCGCACTTCCCTACCGCGATTCGTTTCTGGGCATCGGCTTAGATAGTAGCGAAATCGGCCATCCGCCCGAGAAATTCGCCAAAGTGTTCGCCCGCTGCAAAGAGTTAGGCTTTAGATTGGTGGCCCATGCTGGCGAAGAAGGCCCGCCCGAATACATCTGGAGCGCGTTAGATATTCTCAAAGTCGAACGTATCGATCATGGCGTGCAATCCACCCGCGATGCCGCCTTGATGCAGCGCCTGGCCAAAGACCGCATTCCACTCACCGTCTGCCCCCTGTCCAACCAAAAGCTCAAAGTCTTCCCGAATTTAAAAGACCACAGCCTGCGCCAACTTCTAGATTCAGGCCTTTGCGCCATGATCAACAGCGATGATCCGGCCTACTTTGGGGGTTACATGAACGAAAACTGGCTCGCCACTTTTGCGGCGCTGAATCTAGATGCCTCTCATGCCTTGCAGCTGGCGAAAAACAGCTTTGAGGCGAGTTTTTGTGATGCGGCGATGAAACGGAATTACGTGGATCGCGTCAGCGCGGTTGTGGCTGACTTCCACTGAAAACTTGTCGGTTTCACGGTTTGATATAAGCAAACTGCTCCCGAGCCTGCAAATTCGCAATGCGCACCACGCCTGAAGGCGTGTAGCTCGGGCCGAGGATGAACTGCTCTTTTTTCAGACTGCGGTTACGCAGCGTGATCTCGCAAATCTCAAACACCACGCCCCTCGCGGACAGATCGCTCACGAGGGAGGCGAAGTCTTGGTTGTTGGCGGTTTTCGCGCCTTCCATGAGAAAGTCCACACCCTCGGCATGCGCTACAACGACGATTTTGGCTTTCGGGTCCACATCCAGATGGTTGCGCACATTACGCAAACCCTTCGTAGCCTGAGCGATGCCGCTGTCAAAGTGATAGACGACTTTGTCTTGCGCGGAGGCGCTGAGGGCTGCGAGGCTCAACACGAGCGCGGCGAAGAGGTGGATGAACGGTTTCATGGCGCAATTCCTATGGTGAACGAAGCGCCATTGTCGCCCCTTGGCTATCGTTCGTCAAAACTCACTACCACTTTCGCCGTTTGGCAGCGAGCTTGGCAGGTGAGGACGAAGCCTTTGTCGATTTCCCATTGCTCGAGGGTGTAGTTTTTGTCCATGCTCACCTTGCCTTCGATCACTTTGGCGCGGCAGGTGCAGCAGACGCCGCCTTTGCAGGCGTAGGGGAGATCCAGGCCTGCTTCTAAGGCGGTGTCGAGCACGGTGCTTTCGTCGCCGAGCTGCATGGCATTCGTTTTGCCGTCTAGGATTACTTCCAGGCTGTATTTCAAGGCTTTTGGGCTGCTGCCCGGCGTATTTACTGCGCGAGGTGCTATTGATTTTGTAGTATGGTTAGACGCGAAGCGCTCGCTATGGATGCGCTCCTTAGCGATACCGGCGGTTTGCAAAGCCGCTTCTGCGGCTTCAATCATCGCTTCGGGCCCGCAGATGAAGGCTTCTTCCACCAGTTTCACGTCGATCAAACTGCGCGTGAGTTCTTTGATTTTTTCACCATCGATGCGGCCATGGCTGAGCGGCAATTCTGTGGCTTGGCGCGAGAGGATATGGATGAGCTGTAAGCGGCCAGGGTAGCGGTCTTTCAAATCTTGCAGGGCTTCGCTGAACATGATGGTATTGACGCGCTGGTTGCCATACACGAGCGTGAAGCGGCTGCTCTCCTCCGTGGCCAAGCCATGCCCGAGCATGGAGAGCATCGGCGTGATGCCGCTGCCTGCGGCGATCATGAGGCGCATTTTGGCGTTAGGGATTTTCGTGACGAAACGGCCATCGGGTGGCATCACGTCCAACTCATCGCCAGCTTGCAACTGCGTGGTCGCCCAGGTGCTGAACACGCCTTGATCCACGCGCTTGATACCGACGCTGATTTCCTGAGCTTTTGCCAGCAGCGCAGGCGCCGAGCAAATCGAATAGCTGCGGCGCACGGATTCGCCATGGATTTGCGTACGCAGCGTAAGGAATTGGCCGCTTTTGAATTCAAACGCATCGCGCAAATCCGGCGGGATGGCAAAGGTGATTTGCGCCGCGTCTAAGGTGATCGGCTCGATGCGTTTGACGAAGAGAGAATGAAAGTGAGGCGTAGACATGCGCGGAAAATTCAATACGGCTTGAAATAGTCAAACGGTTCCAAGCAATCTAAGCATTTGTAGAGCGCTTTGCAGGCGGTGGAGGCGAAGTGACTGGTCTCGGTGGTGTTTTGGCTGTTGCACTGGGGGCAGATGATATTTAATGAATCAAATGCAGCCTTCGCCCTTGTAGATTGTGCATTGTTTGCTACTGATTTAGGAGCAAATTGAATCACTTTCGAATCAACATGCTCGTAGCTCAAATGCTGCGGTGGGGCAATGCCGTAGTCGCGGAGCTTTTGTTTAGCAGCATCGCTCATCCAGTCGGTCGTCCACGCGGGTGCGAGACTGGTTTTGATGCGGGCGGGGATGTCTTCCGCATCCATCTCGG
>JANMDE010000280.1:0-5048 GCA_031376105.1 Variovorax sp.
TGACGAGGGCGGTTTTTTTCTCGGGCGTGCGGCCTTCGAGCATTTCAACTTTAAGTGTGGGCATGGGGTTTTCCTCTATAAATAGTCAAGGCGAGCGCGGAACTGGGATGTTCCGGCGGGTTCATACTCTGAGTTTATTCCACGAAAGACAGATCATGCAAAACATTCAAGACAACATCGCAGAGACCGCCAGTTTGCTCGGCAGCGCATCAGGCCAAGCGCCCAGCCGCCGCACCGTGCTCAAAACCACCGCGCTGGGCGTGGGTTATGCGGCTTCTGTCGGCGCAGCCGTAGCGCAAACCGCCATCAAAACCTCCTCTGACGGCCTCACCGCCGGCGAAGTGATGGTGGATGTGGCGGGCTTCAAGGTGCCCGCTTATGTGGCGCGGCCTGCTGGCAAAACCAATCTGCCTGTGGTCTTGGTGATTCAAGAGGTGTTTGGCGTGCATGAATACATTGCCGACACCGCTCGCCGTTTTGCCAAAGCGGGCTATTTGGCAATTGCGCCCGAGCTGTATGCGCGGCAGGGTGACCCGACCAAATACAACGTGATTGCCGATCTGATCCGCGAAGTGGTCAACAAAGTGCCCGACGCGCAAGTGATGACCGATTTGGATGGCATGGTGGCTTGGGCACGCGCCAATGGCGGCGATGCGAATAAAGTGGGCGTCACCGGCTTTTGCTGGGGTGGCCGCATCACTTGGCTTTACGCTGCGCACAGCAAAAATGTGAAAGCAGGCGTGGCTTGGTATGGCCGCTTGGTTGGTCAGCCGAATGATTTGCAGCCTAAAAACCCGGTGGATTTGGTGGCCAGTATCAATGGCCCTGTGCTCGGGCTCTACGGCGGCGCGGATGCGGGCATTCCGCTGGATACCGTAGAGCGCATGAAAACCGCTCTCAAAGACGGCAGTGCCGCCGCCAAGAAGAGCGAATTCGTGGTGTACGACGGCGCACCGCATGCCTTCCATGCCGATTACCGCGCCAGCTACCGCGCCGAGCCCGCGGCAGACGGCTTTAAGCGCTGTGTGGATTGGTTCAAAGCCAACGGCGTGGCTTGACAACTCCTGTAAGCTATCTCTGTCGGCTTTCATGCACATCGAAAAAACCGCCATTTGGGCGGTTTTTTCATATTCTTTATAGCGAAATCGGCATATTGCCCTTATAGAATGTGCATAGTTTGCTCTCATTTTGATAGTGTTGAATATATCTTTCCACCATGACTTTGCTTCTTATTATTCTGGGCACGCTGGCCGCTGGCATTGGTAGCGTGTTGCTGGCCAGTTTGCTCACCTATGGCGTGTTGTCGCGCTACACCCAGCATCTGCTCAGTCTGGCGGCAGGCGCTTTGCTGGCCACCGCCTTCATGCACCTCATGCCCGAAGCGGTCAACAGTTCGGCGGGTGCGAAGGAATTGTTTGCTGTGTTGCTGGCCAGCTTGATTTTCTTCTTTTTGCTCGATAAAGCCGAGCTGTATCACCACGGCCACGAGCATGGGCAGGGGCATGATCATGGACACAGCCACGGGCATGCTCATGCGCATCATGACGATCACGCACATGGCCACGCCGATGCTCACGCCAATACTCACGCCAATGCCAAAGCTCAGGGTGATCACAGCGCTCAGCCCAGCTCAGGCGGCTGGGCGGTGCTCGTGGGCGACAGTGTGCATTGCTTTGGCGATGGCATTTTGATCGCCTCTGCCTTCGTGGCTGATATCAAGCTGGGCATCGTGGCCAGTTTGGCTGTGCTCGCGCACGAGATTCCCCATCACATGGGTGATCTGGTGGTCTTGCGCCAAAGCGAAGCCAGTGCCAATCCTGCCTTGCTCAAGCTGTGCATGGCGGGCGGCGTGACGGTTTTTGGCGGTATTGCTGGCTATTTGCTGGTGGCACAGCTAGAGAGCCTGCTGCCCTACATGCTCGTGGTGGCTTCAGGCAGCTTCATGTATGTGGCGTTGGCCGATTTAATCCCCCAGCTCCAAAAGCGCCTCAGCCCGCGCGAAACCGTCGCGCAAATCGCTTGGCTGGCGGTGGGCGTAGTTTTGGTCACCGTGGTGAGCGGTTTGGCGCATTCGCATTGAGATGAATAAACCATAGAAGCGTTAACTCATTCACGTAAAACTTTTAAATTGCAGGAATTGACGGATCTGGCCTGATCATCCGCCGCAAAGCATGCTGAAATGCAGCAGTTTCATAATGGGTGTATGCGTGAACAGTCGGCTCAGCGTCGTCAAGTTATTGTCTTTTATTGTCTTATTTGTATTGCTTTGGAGCAATGGGGTGGTGCACGCTCAAATTCAGCGCTCGATTGTGAACCCAAGCTTTGAGTTGCCTTTCACGGGCACCCGCTCCGCCGTACTCACTCCGTTTTTCACATCAACGAATTGGATCTCAGTCGACGCGGGTGAAATCCCCGGCTGGGAAACAACTCACCCGATCCAAGCCAATGGTTGCCCTGCGGGTGGTGGCCTCACGACGGCTTACAACTGCACGCCGATTGAGTTGTGGGCGAATAGCTTCTTAGCTGTCGTTCCCGCTCAGGGTATCGTTTTGGCCGAGCTCAATGCTTATCAGAACTCAAAGCTCTTTCAAAATATTTGCATGAACACGGGTGAAGTCTTCAGCTTCAACTTTGCGCATCGCGGGCGAGACGGCCTTGATCGAGCCAGATTTGAGATTGGCGCTGGCACGTCGACTGTCGCGATCTTGGACGTCACCACCAGCGCCGGCACGTCAACGGGTGTGATCAACTCGGGCGCTGCTGTGAGTACGAGCGCGACCGGTATTGCAGGCGGATGGACGCGCTATGCCGGCTCCTACACGTACACGGGTGTCTCCGGCGTACAGCCTTTGGGATTTGCTGCCATCAGTGCCGCTGGGGGTATCGCGTCGGGCAATTTGCTAGACGACATCAACATTCAGCTCAAACCCTATGTTACGTTTGTGAATGCGAATACCAGCAGCGCAGAGGGTGGCACCGGCAGTTTGCCGCAAATCAGAGTCGTTGGCTCAGTGCCTGCGGGAGGCTTGAGCTTGACACTCGCTGTCGCAGGCAATGCCACTTTCGGTGTTGATTTTGACTACAGCGCAAGCACCCTGCTGACAGGTGTGGTGGGCAACAGCGTCAGCCTGAGCGTTACCGTGCCTGCGGGTAACTACAGTGATGCGGTGGGCAACAGCATCATCACTTTGCCGATTAATATCATCAACGATACCGCGATTGAAGACAACGAAACCATCATCCTGACGATGCCAGCCAATGGCGTCACATCAAATTTCGTTAATGCCAATGCCACTCTCTGCGGTGGCACTTTCAGCTCCACGATGACACACACCATCATCGACAACGACATCGATTTGCGTGCCACCAAATCCACCAGCGCCAGCGGCACGCTCACCGTGGGCAGCACGGTGTTTTACACACTGACTTTTGCCAACGTCACCCCCGCCGTCTTGACCCGGGCTCCGCTCACCGCACACGATGCAGCCACCGTCACGATTGCTGATCCATCCTCGACCGGCATCACGCTCGGCGCGTGGACTTGCACAGCCTCCGGCACCATCTGCCCATCAGCCAGTGGCTCAGGCGCGATCTCGCAAAGTGTCAATTTACCCGTCGGCGCGCAACTGAGCTATGCCGTGCAGGCCACGCTCAGCCCCGTCACACAATGCCTGCAAACTGTCACCAATACCGTCTCCATCGCCAGCACAGCGCTTAGCCCTAGCAACGCTAATTTGCAAGAGGGCAGCAGCGTGCAAGGCAGCGTCGGCTATGTGTTTCAAACCAACACCGCCTCGGTCAGTCATTTTGTAGCCTCTTGCGCGGATGTCAGCATCAGCAAAAGCAATGGCGTGAATACCCTGACCGCTGGCCAATTCATCACCTACACCGTCGTGGTTAGCAACGCAGGCCCCGCCAGCGCCCATAACGCGTTACTCAAAGACCCCGCTGTGGCTGGTTTGGCATGCACGGCAGTCACTTGCACAGGCGCAACCGGCTTGGCATCATGCGGCAGCCTCAGCGCGGTCAACCTGTCGCTGCTGCAAGGCAGCGGCCTTGTGTTGAGTAACTTTCCAGTGGGCAGCAGTTATAGCTTTGAAGTGAGCTGCGGCGTCACAGCCACGGGGCAGTAGCGCAGCCGCTGATTTAACGCAGTTGGCTTGCCAAATTCTTCGCGGTCGCGGGCAGGGCGACAAAGCCGGCTTGGTTGACTTGCGCATCTCCCGATGCCACGGCTGATTTTAAGAAGGGCAGGGGGCTGATGCCGCCTTTGCGATTGCCTGAGATGAGTGCATAGGCCACAGCCGTCATGGGGTAGGTGCCTGCGCCTGCGCTGCCATCCAGATCGGCTGCGAGATTGTCAGACGCCCATTTGGCCTGTGTTAGCGCTTCGTTCACCGAAGCCGCGCTGGGCGCCACAAAACGGTCAGCCGCGTTGCGCAGCTCGGCTATCCCCAAGCCAGCGCGCTGAGCGGCGCCCAAGCTTTCGTAGCCAATCGCACCCGGCGTGGCCTTGAGGGCATCAATCATGGCCGCTCCGCCGCGCACCCCCTTGCCGCTGCTGAGCGCCAAATTGTTGGTGCTGGCCAGCGTGCGCCGCCATTTGGCGTTGCCACGCGATAAATAGGTAGAAAAAACATACGATTGCCCCGAGCCGTCGCTTCGCCAGACCGGCACGATGGCGCGCGCAGGCAATGGCAGGCCAGGGTTGGTGCCAACGATTTGGCTGTGGTTCCACTGCGTGATGCTGCCTGTGAAAATATCGCCCAAAATATCGCCGGTGAGCTTGATCGGTTTGCCGCCCAGTTCAGGCAAGTTGACGATCACAGCCACTGCTGCGCCAGCAAGCGGAAGCTGCCGCAAGTTGGCTTGTTGCAAAGCGGATGCCGTCAGCGGCACATCCGTCACGCCAAAATCCACCGCGCCGTCGCGCGCCTGCGCAATGCCTGCCGAGGAGCCTGTGGGCTCATACTTTGCGCCGCCCGAGGCAGCGCCGTATTGCGCCGTCCAGCTCGTCATCAGATCGCGCACCAAGGTGGAGCCTGTGC
>JANMDE010000282.1:0-3798 GCA_031376105.1 Variovorax sp.
CTGGCACGCAAAACGCCAAGGCCATGCCGAGCAGCGCCCCACCTTGCTTTAAATCGAGCTGCTGGCCAAACATATAAGCCATACCGATGCAGGCCACGGCAATGGCCACCCAAGTGCGCAAAGCCAGCTTGTGGCCAATGAAAATGCGGGCGATCAGCGCTGTGAGCAAAGGCCCAATCGCCATCGTCACCAGCACGTTACCCACCGAGGTTAGCGTGAGCGCGACCATGAAGGCGGTAAACATCACGCTCCAGCACACGCCACTGACCCAAAACGAGCCGCTCTTCCAGTGAAAGCGCTTGAACACGCCTGTGCCCTGCCACAACGGCAAGATGATCAGCAGCGAGATCACGGTAAACAGGCTGCGCCAAAACGTGATTTCAAAGCTCTTGGCTGACTCTAATTGCTTGGTGACCGCGCCTGCGATAGACCACATCATCGTGACTGCGATCATGAGCAAAACGGCTCGGGAATGGGTGAGTTTCATTGTTTTTTCTTGGCTTTTCGTCGCGGCGTGCTCGGCATCCATTCTGCCAAATTAATCTGGCCTGAATGATCATCTTCTATCGCTGCGTCATCACCGCCTAAGCTGCGGCTGCTCGCTTTGGCCCAGCGTTTGAGACCTGCATCTGTTTTCACTAGTTCAAGATCGCAGCGCATTTGATAGAGGGCATCGTCGTAGTTTTGCACAGCGGCAGCCAGTGAGCGCTCAAGATACGCTGGTGACAGTTCGCGGCGATCCGAAGCGCCGAACTCCTGCTGCATTTGAATTTGGAGTTCCGAGCAAGCTGCAGTCAAATCCTTCAACTGCGCACGCAGCAAGGCCAGCCAGCTTTTGAGCTTGTCTTCGGCGACGGTATTCATGGCGCTGGCATCGATTTGCTGCGCTTTGAGCTGCAACTTGAGAAGGGCGAGCAAGTCTTGACGCTCGTAGGCAGTATTGGCCTCACTCATCAAATCATGGTTGAGGGCACGCTGCGCATCGTTGTCTGCGCGATCGGGATGCAGTTGGCGAGCGAGCTGGCGGTAGATATTACGCAAAGCATGCTGCGCCTCCTGCGCGGCTTGCTCCTTTTCAGCCAGCTTTGCTTGCGCTTTAGGATCCGCCTTGGCTTTGGCCGCGCGCTTTTCATCTCGTCTGGCTTTGCGTTGTTCTTCAATATCTTGCTTTTGCGCCATCTTTTCTTGCATGGCTTTGAGCGCGGCTCGGGCCAGTTCAGCTTGGCTCAACTTACCTGACTGCACAGGCAATTCCACTCCCATTTCATCAAGCAGACTAAGCATGCCCTCCGTATTCGCTGAATCCAATTCATCAATGGACTGATGGCTATACAGATCGTGAATTGCGCCCATCTGCGCATCGCGTCGCATCGCAAACTCTAAGCTGAACGAAACAATCATTCGACCAATGGCTTTGCGGTGGCTTGACGTGAGTGCTTTGGCGTTTTTTGGTTCAGGCTGCTGCATTCGCGCATGTAAATGCAGCACCATTTGCCGAGACAAGCGCTCCTGCTCAGCCTGCAAAGGCGGCAAGACTTGCCCATACTTGGCGCGATACTGGCCATGCAGGTTGTCAAGCCGCTGAACTTCAGCACCCGTTTGCTCGATCAGCTCCAACATCTTTGCAAACTCAAGCTGCAAAGGCCTCGAAGCATGCGCCCTAGCCTGCGCCACCAGATCGCCTTTGATCTGAGGTGCGGTTAACTCTTCTTCTTTGCCAAAGAGACTGTTTTGCGACGTCATGGTGAACTAAAGAGAAGCGGCATTTCCCAGCAGACGCCGTGGATCTGGCTCCGCCAGTCCACCAGCGTCGTCCCCCTTCGGGGGATAGCGGCCGCGAGGCCGCACAGGGGGGTTAGTTTTTCCCAGCGCGCTTTCGCTCATTCTCTTTCAAGAAACGCTTGCGCAGACGCACGGATTTTGGCGTGATTTCAACCAATTCGTCGTCTTCGATGAATTCCACGCCGTATTCCAATGTGAGCTGGATCGGGGGCGTGATCTTGATTGCGTCTTCCTTGCCGCTCACGCGGAAGTTGGTCAACTGCTTGGTGCGGGTGGCGTTGACGACGAGATCGTTATCGCGGTTGTGGATGCCGACGATCATGCCTTCGTACACGGGATCGTTGGCGCGCACAAACATGCGGCCACGGTCGTCGAGTTTGCCTAGGGCGTAGGTGAAAATTTCACCGTCGTCCATCGAGATGAGCACACCGTTTTTACGGCTGGCGATATCGCCTTTATGGGCTTCGTAGCTGTCGAAAATATTCGCGATCAAGCCGGAGCCACGCGTTAAGTTCAAAAATTCAGTCGTGAAGCCGATCAGGCCACGCGCTGGAATGCGGTATTCCAAACGCACACGGCCACGGCCGTCCGGCTCCATGTTGACCAGTTCGCCTTTGCGCTCGCCCAAGGCTTGCATCACGCCGCCTTGATGTTGGTCTTCCACGTCGGCAGTGACCAATTCGATAGGCTCATGCTTTTCGCCGTTCACATCACGGAACACCACGCGCGGCTTGGATACAGCCAGCTCGTAGCCTTCGCGCCGCATGTTTTCCAGCAGAATCGTCAGGTGCAATTCGCCACGGCCTGAGACTTCGAAAATACCGTCTTCATCGGTTTCTTTCACGCGCAGAGCCACGTTGGATTGCAGCTCTTTTTGCAGGCGATCCCAAATCTGGCGGCTGGTCACATATTTGCCTTCACGGCCGGCCAAAGGTGAGGTGTTGACGCAGAAATTCATCGTGAGCGTTGGCTCATCAACTTTCAACATGGGCAGCGGATTCGGATTCAGAGGGTCGGTAACTGTCACCCCAATGCCAATGCCCTCAATGCCGTTGATCAGCACGATGTCGCCAGGGCCAGCACTCGTGGCTACTACGCGATCCAAGCCTTGGAATTTCAGCACTTGGTTGACGCGGCCTTTGATAGTTTTACCATCTGTACCTTCAGCCACAATCACATCCATCATTGGCTTGATCGTGCCTGCGGTGATGCGACCTACGCCGATGCGGCCCACGAAAGTTGAATAGTCGAGCGAAGAAATTTGCAATTGCAGCGGTGCGGCTGGGTCGCCTGCTTGGGGTTTGACATGGCTCAGCACGGTTTCGAACAGCGCCGTCATATCCTTGCCCCACTGCGCGCCAGGCTCGCCCTCTTCCATCGCGCTCCAGCCATTCAGACCAGATGCATACACCACGGGAAAATCGAGCTGCTCATCAGTCGCGCCGAGTTTGTCAAACAAATCAAAAGCTTGGTTGACCACTTTTTGAGGATCCGCACCGGGCTTGTCCACTTTGTTCACCACAACGATAGGTTTGAGGCCAAGCGCCAGCGCCTTCTTCGTCACGAAGCGGGTTTGAGGCATCGGGCCTTCTTGTGCATCAATCAGCAACACCACGCCGTCGACCATCGAGAGCGCACGCTCCACCTCACCGCCGAAGTCAGCGTGGCCTGGGGTATCGACGATGTTGATGTGGGTGTCATTCCATTTCACTGCACAATTTTTGGCAAGAATCGTGATGCCACGCTCTTTTTCAATATCGTTGTTGTCCATCACGCAGGTCTCAAGCTGCTCGTGAGCGGCGAAGGTGCCGCTCTGGCGCAGCAGCTGATCCACCAGGGTGGTTTTGCCATGGTCAACGTGAGCGATGATGGCGATATTGCGGATTTGTTGGGTCATGATGACTTCCTTTTCAATTCAAAACGGTTCGTGCTGAAGCCAAGGCCGAGCCCTGATCCAGCGTTTGGGAAACTTCGATCGGTGAGAGCAATCGCGTTGGGATCAACTCACCGGCCTTG
>JANMDE010000367.1:0-1990 GCA_031376105.1 Variovorax sp.
CGCCGAACATCTTTGGCTTGAGGCCCCCCAATCTCCCCCGAGCGCATTGTCGAAGAGCCACCCCGTGAGCCAGTCCCGACCGGACGATTTGCGCCTCGCGCTCGTCACACCGAGGCCTTTCAATGCGCCAGATTTCAGATGCGGTACTGCGGCGGCCAAGCCATCCAACACCAATGGCAATTGGCCGCCAATCGCGTCGGTCACGGCGGGTGCGCCGCCGCGATAAGGAATGTGGTTGAACTCCACGTCCAGCGCTTGCGACAAACGCAGCATGATCAGATGCGGAATTGAGCCAATGCCTGAGGTGCCGTAGTTGATGCCCGGCTTGGCTTTGGCAGCAGCAATCAGCTGGGTCATGTTGTTGTATGGCGCATCTTTGTTGGCCAGCATCACATAAGGCGTGCGCAAGATATCCGCAATGTGGGCAAAACTGGTGTTGGGATCCCAATCCAAGCGGCCACGGTACAAGGTCGAGCCGACCGAAGAGGCGCTGATCACCGAGACCAGCAAGGTGTAGCCATCTGGTGCCGCTTTGGCCACTTGACCTGTGCCCAGCGTGGAGCCAGCACCAGCTCGGTTATCCACCACAATCGATTGATTGAGTCGCTTGCCTATCTCGTCTGCCAACGCGCGCGCAATGCCATCGGTCGATCCGCCGGGTGCAAAAGGCACTACGAGTTTGATCGGCTTTTCGCTGGGCCAAGCGCTTTGTGCGCTCACGCTTGGTGCGGCAATGCAAGCTGCAGATGCCAATAGCAGATGGCGACGTGTGGTGAGATCAGACATGTCAAAGTCTCCAGAGGGTTAAGCCTTGCGCTACCAAGGAATTCGCGCGAAGAATTACTTGATCGTAGCCGTTTCTGGTTCAGGCAGCCCCCGCGTTTTCCACATGGAGTAGATCACGCCGCCAGCGATCAGGCCGAAGGTGACGGAGAGGGAAATCACGGGCGGGATTTTGCCGATGATGCCCACTAGGAAGATTTTGGTGCCGATGAAGACCAAGACCAAAGCTAGGGCGTATTTCAGATATTTGAAGCGATGAATCATGGCGGCCAAAGCGAAGTAGAGCGCACGCAGACCCAGGATGGCGAAGATGTTGCTGGTGTACACGATGAAGGGATCGGTGGTGATCGCGAAAATCGCGGGCACAGAATCCACCGCAAACACCAGATCGACAAACTCAATCAGTATCAGCGCCAAGAACAAGGGTGTGGCATGACGCACGACTTTGCCTGTTGCGGCATCTGGCTCATGGACGAAAAATGCGTTGCCCCGCACGCCCTCGGTGACCTTCATGCGTTTGCGCATAAATTTCAGCAGAGGATTGTTGGCAATATCCGGCATGTTGTCTGCAATGATCCACATCTTGACGCCTGTGAGCACCAAGAACGCGCCAAACAAATACAAAATCCAACTGAACTGGCTAACGAGCGTCGCACCTAAGCCAATCATGATGGCGCGCAGCACAATCACACCCAAAATGCCCCAAAACAGCACGCGGTGTTGGTATTGGCGCGGAATGGCAAAGTAAGTAAAGATCAGCGCGATAACGAACACATTGTCCATCGAGAGTGATTTCTCGATCAGGTAGCCGGTGAAGTATTCCATGCCGCTTTGCGCACCCAAATACCACCAGAGCCAGCTGCCAAATATCACTGCAATGCCGATGTAGCCAGCTGATAGCCAGAGGCTTTCCTTGACTTCAATTTCCCGATCATCTTTGTGTAAAACGCCTAAATCTAGTGCCAACAAAACGACGACGATGGCAATGAAACTAAGCCAAAGCCAAGCAGCTTTACCGAGAAAAGGGATGCTCAAAAACGCAAGGAAACTCTCCAAGATATTCTCCAGATGGGGTTGTGTTGGATGGGATGAAAAGGATGAAAAAATGAAAAAACCATAGCGCACGCCCAGGGCCTGCGCTATGGCGTAACGTCACTCAGATGATTGGGTTCGCGATGCTGTTGCAAACCATTCGCTCAAGAGGGGC
>JANMDE010000402.1:0-1533 GCA_031376105.1 Variovorax sp.
CGTTTGAGACGCCGCCGGACTGAATCGTCACATAAGATGTTTGGAGGGCCTGAAATGAAAAGCGCTGACTCGGTTATGCAAGACGTCTCAAACGGGTTCAAGAGCTTTACCCCGAACGATGAAAAGTCGCCAACATTGCGCGTTGCCAAAGGGCGCGCTGATGCTTAACCTGCGGATCCTCGCTGGGCCCCTCGATGCCGGCATTGGCGCTCAGGTTATGGCTGTGACCATCGCGATTGTTTTCGCCATTGGCAAGGTTGTGCCGCTGGCTGTAGGCGGTGAGATCGGCGAGGGTAAAACCGTCATGCGAGGTAATGAGGTTGACACTGGCCAGCGGGCTGCGACCGTGGTTTTCAAAAATGTCGCTGGAGCCACTCAGACGTCGGGCAAACTGCCCGCGCGTGCACGGGTGCCCCAGCCAGTAAGCACGCAGGGTGTCACGAAACTGGTCATTCCACTCTTGCCAGCCTGCCGGAAACCCACCGAGCTGATAGCCACCGGAGCCAATATCCCAGGGTTCGGCAATCCGCTTGACAGCACAAAGCACCGGATCCTGGGACATGGCAGTCAGCAGGGCGCCAAAGCGGTTGAACTGGTAATTCATGGCTGGATCACGCCCCAGCGTGGTGGCCAAATCAAAGCGGAAACCATCCACACCAAACGCTTGTACCCACCAGCGCAAGCTATCCATCACCAGCTGAACCATGCGTGGCTCAGCAAAATTGAGGGCATTGCCACAGCCTGTGGGATTTAGATAATTGCATGAGCCGTCCTGCGCATAGGCGACGGCATTGTTGAGCCCGCGCCAGCACAGGGTCGGCCCATTGGCATCGCTTTCTGCTGTGTGGTTGAAAACCACATCGAGCAAAACCTCAATACCGTTGCGATGCAGCGTATCGACCATTGCGCGAAATTCTGCGCGCGCCGATTCGCCGCAATCGCCGCGCGCATATGACGGCTCGGGAACAAAGAACCCCAAAGTGTTGTAGCCCCAGTAATTGACCAACCCCAGGTCAAGCAGATGCTTTTCAGCAATGTGCAACTGCACCGGCAAAAGGCACACGGAAGTGATGCCAAGCTGCTTGAAGTGCTTGAGCATGGGATCGCTCGCCAGGCCAGCGTAGGTGCCTTGCAACTGCGCCTCAACCTGAGGGTTGAGGCGCGTGAGCCCCTTGACATGAGCTTCATAAAGAACCATGTCTGACAGCGCTATGTTTGGGCGAGGCGCAATGGCCGCTCCCGATCGCAATTCTTTTGCTATATCAACCACGCGTGCTTTCGGTATGCGGCTAGCGTTGTCTGTCTGATCAGGCTGATGCTGGCCCGATTCGTCAAGCTGGTAGTCTAGGGCGTGTGCCAGATCTTTCAAAGACCCGACCAATTCGCGTGCGTAGGGATCCACCAGCAACTTGTGATCATTGAACCGGTGGCCGGCGCTGGGAGCGTAAGGACCTTTGGCTCGCAATCCGTAAAGCAGACCGATTTTCAAGACGGGCATAAAACCGTGCCAAACACCATCGGTGCATTTCGGCA
>JANMDE010000403.1:0-2720 GCA_031376105.1 Variovorax sp.
CTTTGCCTGCAATCATCACGTCAGTGGCACGCTTGATCGCGTCAACCAAAGATTCACGGCAGCCATAGAGGTTGTCGAACTTGGATTTTGTCACGCTGTCATTTACGTTGATCGCGCGGAAAGCGAGCGTGCCCTTGGCTGACATTTCGTTCAGGAGCAACACGCCCGTGGTGGTCTCTTCCGTTACGCCGATGATGTTTTTCAGGCGACGTGAATACCAAGTGGGATCCACTTTCAGCTTGGCTTTGATCGCGGCAAACAACTCGATCTCTTCTTCGCTACCAGGCTTGGCCAAGACTTTGATGTCTTTCTCAGCGCGAGTGCCCAGATGCATGAGCAAGGTGGCATCGCCGCCGTCGTCCAAAATCATGTTGGGGCCTTCTTCGGGCGTACCTTTTTTGCCACTGAATTCAAAAATGCGGTGGGTGTAATCCCAATAGTCTTTGAGCGACTCGCCTTTGTAGGCAAATACGGGCGTGCCAGCCACCACGAGGGCAGCGGCAGCATGATCTTGCGTGGAATAGATGTTGCACGAAGCCCAACGCACATCCGCGCCGAGGATCTCTAACGTTTGCACGAGCACAGCGGTTTGAATCGTCATGTGCAGCGAGCCGGTAATGCGCGCGCCTTTCAAAGGCTTTTTCTTGGCAAACTCTTCACGAATCGCCATCAGGCCGGGCATTTCTGTCTCGGCAATGTTGATTTCTTTCTGACCCCAGCTCGCGAGAGACAGGTCAGCAATTTCGTAGTCTTGGTTCTTGATTGGCTTCAGTACAGCGCTCATGGTTAACTCCAGTGGTTAAAAATGTCCACTCAAGCTGCGCGA
This sequence comes from Variovorax sp., assembly GCA_031376105.1. Taxonomy (GTDB): domain Bacteria; phylum Pseudomonadota; class Gammaproteobacteria; order Burkholderiales; family Burkholderiaceae_C; genus JANMDU01. Next base: position 827 of record JANMDE010000403.1, read on the forward strand.
GAAGTCAGGGAGAGACTCACCACACAGTTTCAGCGGGTGAGCGTAGTTGCAAATTCAAAGTGCGAGATAGCACCAATGAGTTCCGAGCCTCACGCCACGCTTCTTGTCTTGAAGAAGGTGCGCTGCAACGCTCCTCGGATGCACTAATTATAGCAACTCCAATTTTGGCAATTATTGCCAAAGCTCATTACAATATCAAACATGTCCACCATCACTATGAACGTCTCCCTCGACGACGAGTTGAAATCGTTGGTGGATTCGCGCATTTCAAAGCGAGGCTTCAGCTCGGTGAGTGAATACGTGCGCGATTTGATGCGGCGTGATCTTCAGTCTGCTGAGCAAGAGCGGTTTGTGGCGCTGATTGATGAGGGCTTGAAATCCACGCTCTTGCCAGCTGACTTTGATCTTGGCTCCCATATGAGCCAACGCATCCAAAAGAACACAAGCACTCGCCTCAACCAGCAATGAAGTCCTATCGCCTGCGCGAAGCCGCGCTTGGGGATATTGATTTAGCCCTCGATTATTACCAAGACATTGATTTTGAATTAGCCCTCGGTTTCCAGAATGAGTTGCTGGCAGCTATCGCTCAGATTCAAGCCTTTCCCGGCATCGGGTCTCCGCGTTACGCACAGCACTGGCTAGAGAATGCACCGCTCCTGCCGCTGCGCTATTGGCTGACAAAGCGCTTCCCTTACGCCATTTTTTACTTCGAACACAATTTGCATATCGAGATCGTTCGCGTGCTCCACCAAGCCTCTGATATTCCACAACATTTGAAAAACAAAACACCGTGACTCTCGCCACCGAAACCCGCCGCCGCCGCACCTTTGCCATCATCTCGCACCCAGATGCGGGTAAGACCACGCTCACTGAAAAGCTCTTGCTTTTCTCCGGTGCGATTCATATTGCGGGCTCGGTGAAGGCGCGTAAGGCAACACGGCATGCCACATCCGACTGGATGGAAATTGAAAAGCAGCGGGGCATTTCTGTCGCATCGTCTGTGATGCAGATGATGTACCGCGATTGCGTGATCAATTTACTGGACACGCCCGGCCACCGGGATTTTTCGGAAGACACGTATCGCGTGCTCACGGCGGTGGATTCTGCGCTGATGGTAATTGATGCAGCCAATGGCGTGGAGCCGCAGACGCGGCGTTTGATTGAAGTCTGCCGCCAACGCAACACGCCGATCATGACCTTTGTGAACAAGATGGACCGCGAGGGTCGCGATCCGCTGGAACTGCTGGATGAAGTGGAGCAGGCGCTGGGCATGCCTTGCGTGCCGATGGCGTGGCCGGTGGGGCAAGGCAAGCTGTTTGCGGGCATCATGGATTTGCGCAAGGATCAAATGCGCTTGTTCAAATCGGGCGCAGACAAGCTGGCTGATGAAGGCGATGAGATCGTGCCATTCTCAGAAAAAGACAAGCTGCGTGAGCGCATCGGCGCGGAGTTTGAGCTCGCCGAAGGCAACGTGGAGCTGGTGCAAGAGGCTGCGCCGCGCTACGACGAAGCGGCGTTTTTAGCCGCGAAGCAAACGCCGGTGTTTTTTGGCTCAGCGATCAATAACTTTGGTATCCGCGAAGTGCTCGATGCATTGGCTGATCTCGCGCCGCCACCTCGCCTGCGCGTGAGCAGCGGCTTAAAGAGCGCCACCAAGCAATACGAAGCTCGCGAGGTGCAGCCGGACGATGAAGGCTTCTCTGGCGTGGTCTTCAAAGTGCAGGCCAACATGGATCCTTCGCACCGCGACCGTATTGCTTTCGTGCGCGTGTGCTCAGGCAAGTTCAACAGCGGCATGAAGCTGAAGGTGCAGCGCACAGGCAAAGAGTTGCGGCCAACATCCGTTGTGACTTTCATGAGCCAACGGCGCGAGGCCGTGGAAGAAGCGTATGCA
>JANMDE010000410.1:0-5364 GCA_031376105.1 Variovorax sp.
GTTAAAGCGCATCAATGGCATTCGGCGATCTTCCCCTTCACGATGCAATTCTGGCGGCTATCCACATCAGCTGGGAAGCGGATCGCTGTGACCTACGAGTTCAGCCGGTTGGCGCACCCTCACATGTGCTGGTGTTCGAGGGTTTCACTGCATTGGAGTTTCCGAAGCAGCAGCCCTGGGGGCCATCGTCCTCGATCAACGCGGTTCGCGAACCCCAGCCGGGATGCTTCGAGATCGAATTGCAATCTGGCGACGTTCTGAGAGTTCAGGCGCCACACTGGATCTACCGCGTGGAGGTCTCGGAGTGACGTGCTTTAACATGTCAATCGACACGTACCCACAACCGCAGGAGGCGGCTTCGCCGCAACGTGTTGTGGTCCGGTCATCTTCACGTTAAAAAACTGTTAATTGGGATTTTTTGAGCTAGTTCGGCCTCTAGCCCATATGAAATATACGTAGTACGCTATAGATTTCGTAGTAAAACGACGCGCCCGCCACGTCAATCCGCTGCGCGATGGGTCTGAAAAAACGAAGCCTTTCGCCGGTCGGGCGCGGCCAACCATGCAATCATCGCTACAAAAGATCGGCAGCTCGACGTATCCCGCACCGAACGCTAAAAAGAAAGGCCTCGGCTTTTTCGGGCACGTCGCGTGGCAGGTGAGCGGATGGTGTGAAGGCGAAGCGTTTGAACGCCACAAAAACCCAACTCAATTGCGCCCACAGCTAGAAATCAGCAGCATCTCATCACTATCAATTTAATAGCGCGCTATGCATAATTTATAAGGGCTATAGCCTCGAAACACCCTTAAACAAGGCCAGAAAAAACCTCTTTCGCCGCCGCAAACGTTTCATCCAAATCAGCTTGCGTATGCGCTGCGCTCACAAAGCCTGCTTCGTACAAGGCGGGTGCGAAGTAGATTCCGCGATCTAGCATGCCGTGGAAGAATTTGGAGAACAGGGCGTTGTCTGTTTTGACGGCTTGCTGGTAGTTTTGGGCGAGCTGGGGCTGGAGGAAGAAGCCAAACATACCGCCTTCGCTGTCTGCGCTGTACGGCACGCCAGCGGCTTTGGCCGCCTCATGCATGCCTTGCACTAGAGCGCGGGTGCGCGCGCCCAATGCTTCGTAAAAACCGGGTTTTTGGATTTCTTTCAAAGTTGCCAAACCACAGGCCGTGGCGATCGGGTTGCCGCTCAATGTGCCTGCTTGGTATACGGGGCCCAGGGGTGAGAGCTGGCGCATCACCTCTTTGCTCGCGCCGAATGCGGCCAACGGCATGCCGCCGCCGATCACTTTGCCGAGCACCGTCATATCAGGCTTCACCCCGAGCACTTGCTGCGCGCCGCCGAGTGCCACGCGAAAGCCCGTCATCACTTCGTCAAAAGCGAGAAGTGCACCGTATTGCGTGCACAACTCGCGGCAGCGCTTGGCAAAGGCTGTAGATGAGCGGATGAAATTCATGTTGCCGGCAATCGCTTCGATCATCACGCAGGCGATTTCTTTGCCCTGCGTGGCAAAGGCTTCTTCCAATTGCGCGACGTTGTTAAATTCCAGCACCAGCGTGTGTTGTACCACTTCGGGCGGAATGCCTGCGCTGGTGGGGCTGCCGAAAGTGGCCAAGCCCGAGCCGGCTTTCACGAGCAGCGCATCGGCGTGGCCGTGGTAGCAGCCTTCAAACTTGATGATCTTGCTGCGCCCGGTCGCGCCGCGAGCGAGGCGAATCGCGCTCATACCCGCTTCGGTACCCGAGGAGACGAGGCGCACCATTTCCATGCTGGGCATGAGTTTCAAGATTTCTTCGGCCAACTCGACTTCGCGCTCGGTCGGTGCGCCGAAGGAAAAGCCATCCATCAAGGCTTTTTGCACCGCTTCGACCACTGCTGGATGCCCGTGCCCCAAGATCATCGGGCCCCAGGAGCCGATGTAATCAATATGGCGTTTGCCATTGGCATCCCAAAAATAAGCGCCTTGGGCACGCTTCACGAAACGCGGCGTGCCGCCGACTGCGCGAAAAGCGCGAACAGGAGAATTCACGCCACCCGGGATGCATTGTTGGGCGCGGTCAAATAAAGTTTGGTTCAAATCCATGGTGCTTCAGTCAATAACAAAAAGATCTCAGTGGCGGGTCGCCGTGGGGGGACCGCCAAGCACGTCTTGCTCCGCTTCGCTCTCGCCGTCTTCCTCTTCCTCTTCGCCCTCTTCGACTTGCGCCCAAAACATGCGGTCTGGAATCGCAGCGCCCATGCCGGGCTGAAAAGCTGCCAGCAGGCAGCGGTTCACAAACACACTGGCTTCGCGCACGGCATCTTGCAATTCGTCGCCGCTGGCGAGTAAAGTGGCCAAAGTGGCAGAGAAAGTATCGCCTGCGCCGATAAAGTTGGCATCAAAGCGATCTCACGTCACTGTTACCAGTACGGATTCTGGCGAAGCGGCTACCGTGTCCATGCTCTGCACCTGCACATTCGCGCTGGTGATCACCACATAAGGCACGCCATGCTGGGCTGCAGCAGCTGCAATATCGCGTGGCCCTGGCCGCTTGTCGCTGCTCCATTCGGGCAGCAACCAACGCCAAAGCAAATCGTAATTACCGACCAACACGCTGGTTTGCGGCAGGATCAATTCGGTCAATGCATCGAGATACGACTCAATTTTGTCGCGTTCCCACCACGAAAGTTGGGTTACCTGGGTAATCACGGGGATTTCATCATAATCGGCCATGATTTCGGCCACCACCGCCAGCGCTTCGGGCGAGCCGACAAAGCCCACTTTGAAGACTTCCACATCCATGTCTTCCAAAACGGTGCGTGCTTGCTCCTCCACAGCATCGGCATCCAGCTCAATCAAATCAAAGACGGTGGAGGTGTCGCGTACCAAAATGCCCGTGGTCACTGGCAGGGCATGTCCGCCCGAAGCGGTGATGGCGATTTGATCCGCAGACAGCCCCGCCGCACCGCTGGGATCAGCCACGTTAAAACACATCACGCAGATGGGTGAATCGTCGTCTGGTTCGTCGTCAATCGCTGGGGAAGGTGTGGAAGCTGACGTCAACATAGAAAGGATGAGATTCCGGTGGGAGGCTGACCGATAGGCGCATGGGGTTCACCATCCATCGGTACTGTGCATTGTTTGGCAAGTCTGCGCTTGAGTGTAGATACAATGCAACAGATATGGCTGTTTGGCCAATTCTATGGTGGATTTTTCTGGGAAAGACTTTCGAGAGCATGAGTGAGAGCAATTCGACGAAAACCTGGATGTGCCTGATCTGCGGCTGGATCTATGACGAGGCCACAGGCGCTTCTGACCACGGCATCTCGCCTGGCACCGCTTGGGCTCAAGTGCCCATGAATTGGACTTGCCCGGAGTGTGGTGCACGGAAAGAAGATTTTGAAATGGTTCAAATTTAAGTTACCCTTACGTAGTAACTGAATGTGGTACATATTTTGAAGCCTAACCATCCCACCCGCAGGAGACCCATGTGAGCACACCCAGTGGAGTCAAAGTGCTGGTTATTGACGACAGCAACACGATCCGGCGAAGCGCGGAAATCTTCCTGAAGCAAGGCGGGCATGATGTCATGCTGGCTGAAGATGGCTTCGATGCGCTCTCCAAAGTCAATGACTATGGGCCGCATCTGATTTTTTGTGACATTCTCATGCCCCGGCTGGATGGCTATCAAACCTGCGCCATCATCAAGCGCAACCCACACTTCACCAGCACGCCCATCATCATGCTGTCGTCAAAAGACGGCATTTTTGACAAAGCGCGTGGCCGTATGGTGGGCAGCGAAGAATACCTAACCAAACCCTTTACCAAAGACCAATTGCTGCAGACTGTCCTGCAGTTCAGCAAAACCTAACAATGAATTGAGAGGCCCCTTATGCCCATTTCCAAAGTACTTATCGTTGACGACTCCAAGACTGAAATCATGTATTTGACTGATCTGCTGACCAAAAACGGTTTTAGCGTTCGCAGTGCAGAAAACGCAGAAGATGCCTTTAGGAAACTCGCTGAAGACAAGCCTGAACTCATTCTTATGGATGTCGTCATGCCTGGCCAAAACGGCTTCCAGCTGACGCGCGCTATCTCGCGCGACCCGGCTTTCTCCGATGTGCCAATCATCATGTGCACCAGCAAAAATCTAGAAACTGACCGCGTTTGGGGTATGCGCCAGGGTGCGCGTGACTACATCACCAAGCCAGTTGATGCCAACGAACTGATGGCCAAGATCAAAGCTTTGGGCTGAGAGCCTGCCAGCCACCACTAACTTCATCTACCTGGAAGACACCCCACAATGGCAAATCGGCAAGCATTGCGAGATCTGCAAACGCGCTTAGCAGCCCGTCTGCAACAGGCGCGTGCAGAAGGTGTCGCTCCTGGTTGGCTGGCTGTCGAGCTGATGGGGCGGCAGTGTTTGTTGCCGCTAGCGCAGTCGGGTGAGATTTTCCCCATCACCAGCGTGCAGAAAGTGCCCTATACCCAAGGCTGGTTCATGGGTGTGGCCAACTTGCGCGGCGGCTTATATGGCATCGTTGATCTGGCCAGCTTTATGTCTGGCGTGCCTTCTCAGCGTATTTTTGACGGCAGCAGCCGCGAGCAAGCGCGCTTAATCGCGCTCAACAGCGCCATGGAAGTCAATTGCGCTGTGTTGATTGATCGCCTGGGCGGCCTGCGTGGTGTCGCCGATTTTGTGGCGCGTGACGCTGCGCCCGACGGCTCCCCCTCGTTTATTTCTGCCCAATACACCGATAAAACCGGCCAAACCTGGACCGAGCTGGACTTACAGCAACTGGCCAGTTCGCCCGATTTCCTTGGCATTGCTGCCGTCATCGCTTAAGCAATGCCATGGCTTTTCCTTTTTTTCCCTAAGCCCAGAACCACTTCGAGGCCCACATCATGTCAGTCGCACAACGTCTTTCCAGTCTGTTCAAACGGGGCCAATCCTCCGCCGAGCCCTCTATCTTGTCTCAAGTGGGGCTGACAGCCGACGAGGCCTACGCTTTAGATCAAGTCAAAAGTCCGAGCGAAGCTAGGCCGGGCAATGCTGAGCCTTTCATGGCCGAAGAAGCTGCCGCGCCTTTGGACACTGGCTCCATGGTGAGTTTACCCTTGCTTGGAACGCGCGAACCCGCTGCGCATCGACGCATCTTGACCACCATCTTGATCGCCTCCTTGGTGGTCTTCTTGGCGGTGATGTTTTTCGCATTGGCACAAGCCGATAACGTCGCACGCCAGGTGGGTGCTTCTGGGCAATCCTTGATGCAGTCACAGCGGCTCGCAAAATCGGTGTCACAAGCGCTGGTGGGCTCCCCGCAAGCCTTCACGGAAGTGTCTGACAGCTCGGCGGCTTTGGTCAAAAACGTCAAGGG
>JANMDE010000081.1:0-4526 GCA_031376105.1 Variovorax sp.
GCTGCTCGGATGGAGCGATGCGCAGCTCATTGCGCTGTCAATGGAATCCAAAGCGTCTTCGCAAAGCTGGTTTGATTCGCTATTAAACAGTGAGCACGCCGCGCAGGAAATACGCCGGCTAAATGCCGATTTGGCTTCAAAAACTGGGCACAAGCTGCGCCAAGCCCGGCATTTGCTGCAAACCCTGCCGCCCCATGATGCGCTCAGCATTGTGTATGACCAATGGCAGGTGATCGAGCGCTGCATGGCCGCTGCTCCCGCGCCATTGCGCAGCCGCGTGCAGCTGAGCCTGCAAGCGCTCCTGCAAGCCGCGCTGCAAGCCAGCGGCGGGCGCTTTCTCACGCCCCATGCGTGGGTGCGCCAGCTCAAAAGCGCCGTGCTCAAAACGCCGCAAACCGCAGGCAGCCCGCAAGCGGTGCGGCTCATGACGGTGCATGGTGCAAAGGGCTTGGAAGCCCATACCGTGCTCCTGCTCGACAGCAACACAGCAGCCAAGCGCGCCAAATCACTCGATGTGCTCGTCGATTGGCCGGGCGAGAGCAGCGCGCCGCAAACCTTCGCCTTCCTGCGCAGCGAAGCCACTGCGCCCCAATGCGTGGCCGCTGCCCTCGCGCATGAGACGCAGCAGCGCGAGCGCGAAGAAATCAACGCCCTTTATGTGGCCATGACGCGCGCCAAAGTGCAGCTCGTCATCAGCGGCCATGAAGTAAGTAAGCCTGATGAGCGCTGCCCATGGAAGCGCTTTGAAGCGCTTGCCGCGCAAGATGCAGATGCAATTGAAGAAGCATGGCATGCCGATTTCGCAGCACCCGCCGTAGCATCCAGCGAAGCGACCCAGGCCTCATTTTTTATCCAAAAACTGCCAGTAGCCGGCGTAATATCTGCGCGAAGTGCTATTAAATCGATAGTATTCAACTCATCCCCCACGATAGACGACACCGCCGCCCGAATCGGCCAAGCCATGCACCGCCTGCTAGAGCTCTACCGTCCCGGCCTCGATCTAAGCAGCCTCGCGCCATCCGTCGCCATCAACTTCCGCCTCAGTCTAGAGCAATCAGCCCAAGCCCTGCAAGCCGCCCGCACCATCACCCAAGGCGAAGCCTCATGGGTCTGGGATGCAGAAAAAATAGATTGGCAATCGAATGAGGTGGAGCTCATCGCCCAAGGCCAACTCCTGCGCCTAGACCGCCTCGTCAAAGAAACCGCCACCCAAACTTGGTGGGTGCTTGACTACAAATCCAATCCCGCCCCCCAGCGCGTCGCTGAGTTGGCTGCTCAGCTTAAGCAATACCAAGAAGCGGTGCAGCTTGCCAATCCGAATGAAGGCGTGAAGGCCGCTTTCGTGACTGCGCAAGGCAAGCTCATTGAGGTATGAGCTTGCTCTCGCTAAAGTCGTTGATTACTTCAGGTTCGAGTTGCTGCGGATTTTGAAGAAGCCCAAAACGCAGACGAATCCCATGGTGAAAATTGACACCAGTCCTAATGATTCATACATGGCACGCGCACTCCAAACAACACCGACAGCGTCTGTCAAAGGCTTATCAGCTGCGAGCCAGGCCATGGCAACGAATTCGATGAATGTGGCAAAGTAGAACGCGACATTGAGCATCCAATTGCCTTTTTGATCGTCGCCATTTTGGCTCGGATCGATGCTCGCTTGCTGGCGGCGCAGCACCAGAGCAAAGACCTGAAAAATCAGATACACGGTCAGAAACCAACCCATGAAGTTGACGAAAGGCACACCAAAATAGCTGCCACCGTCATGCCAAATCCATGCTTTGCTCGCAGTCGCACGTGAGGGATCCATGCACAAATCCCACATCACCATGATGAACGCGGCCACCAAGGGCACCGCAAAAGCTTGCGCTTTATCCGCCTGATGATCGAACTTATCCAACACCACATGGGCCAAGTTCCACGACACGTAGCACATGGCGAAATAGGCCGGCATGATCAGCAGTGGCACGGTACCCAGTTTGAATCCCAGCCGATCTGAGTAGTGGTAATTGCCAAAGGGAAAGCCCGTTGCGATGGAGGTGGACTCCAGAATCCAACTGATCACGAAAGCAATCACGAAAAATAGCCCCATGGATTTCCAGCCCATGCGCCGAACACCGTGCACGAAGGCAAACAGGGTCGGCACCAAGATACTGATGGCTGGAATGACTGCTTGGAGTGGCCCGGCCAAGGGCGTGGCTTTCATGAATGCGAATACCGCGAAAACGACGGTAATTCCCCATAAGAGCGCAGTTTGAATATGCAATGGCATGGTGATCCTTTCAAAATGACGAAAACGTCATCATGACAGGTTTGTTATGATGAGTCAACCCCTCAATCAAGCACCATGGCAAACGATCATCGCCCCCTTGTTGCCGCCCAGCGGCGTGAACGCATGCGCGCTCGCTTGGTGCAAGCCGCCTTCGAACTGGCCGCTGGTTCGGGTTTGGAGGCGGTCACGATCGATGCTGTCGTCGCTCAAGCCGAAGTTGCGCGTGGCACGTTTTACAAATACTTCGATTCGCCACACACCCTCGTGCAAGAGGTCGGGCAAGCGGTGTCGCATGCCTTGATTGAAGCGATGCACCCGGTTGTGGGCGAGTTAAGTGATCCAGCTGAGCGCATTGCAGTGGGTGTGCGTGTGGTCCTCCTCATGGGCCGCCGCGTTCCGGCTTTGGCTGGATTTTTGGTTTACAGCGGCTGGCCCGCCAATGAGTTGACGCCCTTGTTCTATCGCGCAGTCGGATCGAGCCTTGACGAAGGCATGCAAAGCGGGCGCTTGAGCCGCATGCCGTCGGCCTTGGCGATATCGATTCTGGTGGGCACGCTGATTGGCGCCCTGAAGGCGGAGTTAAGCCAAGCGCAAGATGAGGATTTTCCGAGCCAAGTGGCTACTGCGGTGTTGCGCGGCCTCGGCGTGCCTCAAGCGCTCGCTCAGGAGCTGGCCTATGAAAGCCTCGAATTTGATTTGCGGCTTGCCGATCAAGCACTGGAGAGGCTGATGGCTTGAAAAAAGGTGACGAGCCTTGACCCCGGCACTGACTCCACAGTTAGGGCTGCTTGGTTCCCCACCTGACCCGGTTGGCCGCTTCACCATGCGGGAAGGCCCGTCAAGGTGGATTGTAAGTGCAGGAAGGCAAGCTGGCGCGGTTTTCCATTTGTAAACGCAGCAGCTTGTGCGAATGCTCGAATACTCAACGACTGATCACGAACCCGGCGGCATAACCGCTTGGAAAAACTGACTTCCCCATTCGGACTACCATGTGGACACTTACACCACAGGCGAGTGTCATGACATCTGTTTGCAAATCCCAACCGACCCTATCTGCTTTACTTTTTGTAGGACTTCTTATGCTTGCAACTGTGGCTAAAGCACTTGAGCAACCTGCCTACACCGTCGTGCAGAGCAATGGCACGTATGAGGTACGCAATTACGCCCCCTATATCGTGGCCGAAGTGATTGTTCCCGGGCCGGAGTCCGAGGCGGGCGGTCAAGCTTTCAGCTTGCTGGGAGGCTATATTTTTGGAAAGAACAAGGGCGAGCGAAAATTGGAGATGACGGCGCCCGTGGTTCAGACTCCCGTCGCACCCGCCAAGATCGAAATGACCGCACCGGTCGTACAAACACCAACGCCGAGTGGGTTTTTGGTGCAATTCATGATGCCAAGCGCCTACACCCTTGCTACCTTGCCCATTCCTTTGGACGATAGAGTGAAATTGAGGCAGGTTGAAAGCAAAACGGTTGCCGCCCTCACTTACTCAGGCAGCTGGTCGCGAAGCAACTATGAAGAACACGTCGCTATCTTGCAGGCGGCCCTTCTGAAAGACGGTGTCAAAGTGCGGGGTGAGCCAATTTACTCTCGTTATAACGGGCCTATGACGCCTTGGTTTTTGCGCAAAAACGAAATATGGTTTCAAATTGAGCGATAGAGGTTTGCGTGCAGTTGATCCCAGAATTTGAAACCCCGCGCCTGCGGCTGCGTGCATTCCGCAATGAAGACTTTGAGCCAATGGCAATGTTTTATGCGTCGGAGGTGTCTAGGCCCTATGGTGGTCCTTGCTCGCGCGACGAGGCTTGGCGCAAATTTGCGGTTTATTCCGGGCATTGGGTGTTGCGCGGCTATGGGCCTTGGGCGTTGGAGGCGAAGGACTCTGGCCAATTCGTCGGGCTGTGCGGTCTGTGGTTTCCAGAAGGCTTTCCGGAGCCCGAGATTTCTTGGGCGCTCATCCCAGGCCAACACGGCAAAGGCTACGCCACAGAAGCCGCACGCCGCGCATTGCAAGCCGCCTACGAACATTTCGGCTGGCAAACCGCCGTCAGCGTGATCGCTACTGACAACGCAGCTTCGCATGCGGTGGCGCAGCGCCTGAAAGCGAAGCGCGAGCGCAGCATCCCTTTTCGCGGCGGGCAGGCGGATGTTTACCGGCATGTGACGCTAGATGCGTTGAAAAGCGTGGGGTAAAGCTGCTTTGCAGCAGCTTTAAGAGATAAATTGGCTAATTGCCCTTATAGAATATACATAGTTTGC
>JANMDE010000232.1:0-5272 GCA_031376105.1 Variovorax sp.
TTGGGGGTCGAACCAGCGGCCTTGATACAGCAGGCGGCCTAGTTTGAGGCCGTTCATGCGGTATTGCTCGATGGTGTCTTCGTTGTGAATGCCGGTCACCAAGCGCTCGTAGGCGATGAAAAGCAGCGCGAGGCCGGGGGCCTCATAAATACCTCGACTCTTGGCTTCGATGATGCGGTTTTCAATTTGATCGCTCATGCCCAAGCCGTGGCGACCACCGATGCGGTTGGCTTCCAAGATCAGATCGACCAAATTGTCAAAGCGCTTGCCGTTCAGCGCCACGGGTTGGCCTTCTTCAAAGCGCACGCTCACCGTCTCGTGCTTCACGACGCAATCTTCGCGCCAGAAAGGCACGCCCATGATCGGGTTGACGATTTTCATGCCGCTGCTTAAGAATTCCAAATCTTTCGCTTCGTGCGTGGCGCCGAGCATGTTGCTGTCGGTGGAATATGCTTTTTCGGCGCTCATCTTGTAGCCAAAGCCTTCGGCGGTCATGAAGGCGCTCATCTCAGCGCGGCCACCCAGCTCGTCGATGAAGCGCTGGTCGAGCCAAGGCTTGTAGATTTTTAAATTCGGGTTGGTGAGCAGGCCGTAGCGGTAAAAACGCTCGATGTCGTTGCCTTTGAAGGTGGAGCCGTCGCCCCAGATGTTGACATCGTCTTCTTTCATCGCGGACACGAGCATCGTGCCCGTGACGGCGCGGCCGAGCGGCGTGGTGTTGAAGTAGGTGATGCCAGCGGTGGAGATGTGGAAAGCGCCGGCTTGCAGCGCGGCGATGCCTTCTTGCGCCAATTGCAAACGGCAGTCGATCAGGCGGGCTTTAACAGCGCCGTATTCCATGGCTTTGCGCGGAATCTCGTCGTAATCGGGCTCATCGGGCTGGCCGAGATTAGCGGTGTAAGCATAAGGCTTGGCACCTTTGTTTTTCATCCAGCGCAGGGCTGCAGAAGTGTCGAGGCCGCCTGAGAAAGCGATGCCGACTTTGTCGCCGATAGGCAGGGATTGAAGAATGGTATTTGACATGTTTTAGGCAAGAATACTGCAGCTAGCCGTTATAGAACCTGCGCAGAGTGCTATTAAATTTATAGTCGTTGAAGAATTCAAGCGAAGTGGCAAATATAGTGATACGGCTCGGTGCAGCGAATATCAAATTTGCTGTTAGCAGGCACGTCGAATTTCTCACCAGCAGAAGACCTCACCCAAACATCTGTTCCTGCGAGTTTGTAGTCACAAAAGCCTGCCACGCATTCCATGATTTCAGCTGCCCCGGTGTTAAACACCAAGCTGCTGGGCAGAATCACGCCCGCTGACTTCTTCGTGCCATCGGGCAAGGTAAACCCGTGGCTGATGCATTTACCGTCGAAATAGACGCTGGCTTGGGTATTGATGGTGACATTGGGGAAGGTGGTGGCGGTCATGGATGCAAAAAAAGAGAATAGATTGATTAATATGCAAAACAAGCAATTTTACGCCGCCGCTGGAGATGCCAGTGGGGTGTCAGCTCAAGGCAATTTCTTCAAAAATTGATCAATTGCTTGCGCCGCTGCGGCCTGCTTGCCACGCCATTGCTCATCAGAACCGGGAATCATCACTTGCTGCGAACCGCTGGCAGCAAGCTTGAGCAGGCCGGCTCTGCGCCAAGCGGAAGAGACGGTGACTTTGATGTCGTTTTCACCGTACAGATCGAGCACGGGGAAAGGGTAATTGCGGGTGGCGAAGCTGTAGCCGCCCGTCAAGCTGATGCAGATCCAAGCTTTGTAGGGCGAGCTCGCATGAGCTTGATCGAAATGCACATTGGCCATCCACGAGCCCATGGTGTGACTCACCAGCACGGCGCGGGTATAGCCGCGCGCGGCAAGCCATTGAGCTGCCGCGCTCAAGCGTGCTCCAGCCTCGGGAAACAACTTAGGAAAGTAGTCATCAATGCCCGCTTCTTTGGCGCCAATCGGCATTTGAATCGCCAGCGTGGTGTAGCCCATATCGTGCAGCAATTTGCGCAGCTCACCCGTGATCCCGTCATCAGGATGCGTGCCCACACCATGCGCCAGCACGATGGCGGGGCGAGCTGTGTTCGCCTTGGATTGCGTAGTTTCAGCCAGCAGGCCAAGGAAAGGCCGATAGGTGGCTTGGCCCACATGGGAGATTTGCACCGCATCACCCACCACGAGCTGCGCTTGTACCTCTTGCGCGAAGCGTGCCTCGCGAACGTAATCACTCGCCAAAGAGGAGCACGCGGCCAGCGCGCAAATGAGCAGGAAAACAATGGAGCGCATGGCGGGCTACCTCAGTAAAGTTTTTAGTTCACTTGCTAAAGCCTGAAAGCCTCAGCGCCCATGCCGTCACCCTTGCACAGACGCGGCTTGCCCAGTGGGTCATAGACGAAGCTGGCGACAGCATCTTCAAATGTGCAACTGGCGGGCACATTGAGTTTTTGACACGCGGAAGAGTTCTTAGTACCGTCGGGCAAAGTGAAGCCGTGGCTGATGCATTCACCATCGAAGTGGACGTTGGTTTGGGTGTTTGAGCCAACGTTAGAAAAATGCTGTGTCATCAGGGTTTGCTTTACAGCTTGGATGAAACTTGAATGTGGCTGGGGTGCAACTGAGCTTGCATAGTAAATGAGATTTTACGGCTTACGCGTGGGCAAGATTCAGTCTCAGGAATTGAGGTTTAAGCGCTTGCAAATCTCCGTCACTGTGGCGGCTTGATTCATGCTGTAAAAATGGATGCCCGGCACACCTGCATTGCGCAACTGATCGCACAGGTCAGTGATCACATCCAGGCCAAATGCTTTGATCGAAGGCGTGTCATCGCCAAACGCTTGGAGGCGCGTGCGAATCCAGCGGGGAATTTCTGCGCCGCAGCTGTCGGAAAAGCGCATGAGCTGGCTTGAATTGGTGATCGGCATGATGCCAGGCACGACGGGAATGGTTGCGCCGATTTTGTATGCGTCGTCACAGAAGCGGAAGTAGGCATCGCTATTGAAGAAATACTGCGTGATGGCGCTGCTCGCGCCGGCTTTGACTTTCGTGGCGTAGGCCTGCAAATCGGCTTCGGGGGATTTGGCTTGCGGATGCATTTCTGGATAGCAACCCACTTCAATATGAAAATGATCGCCCGTCTCGGCGCGGATGAAAGCAATGAGTTCGCTGGCGTATTTGAATTCACCAAACGCGCCGTGGCCGCTGGGCAGATCGCCGCGCAAGGCCACCATGCGCTTGATGCCTGCATCTTTGAACAAAGCCAATTGGGCTCTCACGCTGTCTTTGCTTGCGCCAATGCAGCTGAAATGCGGCGCAGCGTCAAAACCGTCTTTCAAAATGGCTTGCACGGTTTGCAAGGTGCCATCTTGGGTAGAGCCACCAGCACCATACGTCACGCTGAAAAATTCTGGCTTCAAGGCGTAGAGCTTCTGCCGCACAGCAACAAGTTTTTCCACACCCTCGGGCGTTTTAGGTGGAAAAAATTCAAAGCTGATGGGTAGTTTTTGAGATGTATTCATGGTCACTCCAGCACGGCATGCACGAAAAATTCGCGGTTACCGTCTCCGCCCGAAATCGGGCTTTCAAAATAGTTCTTCACCTTTAAGCCTGCTTGCGTATAGCTCTCGCAGATACGAAGCTCGACCTTTTCATACAGGGAAGTATCTTTCACAATACCGCCTTTGGCCAAATCGCCGGGCTGCAATTCAAACTGCGGCTTGACAAGCATCAACACGTCGGCGTTCTGTTCTAGCAAGGCAGCGAAGCGATCAACCAGCAAGGTTTGCGAGATGAATGACACATCGCCTACCAGTAACTGAAAACACTGGTCTCTTGAAGAAAATAGGCCTCTAGCCCTTATATTATCTTCATAGTATGCTATTAAATCAGTAGCTAATAGTTCCCGCGCATTGAATTTCTCAATGCAGACCACGCGTTCATTTGCACGCAGTCGTGCATGTAACTGTGTATGCCCCACATCCACACCCACCACAAGCTCCGCACCGTGCTGGAGCAAACAATCGGTGAAGCCACCCGTGCTTTGGCCGATGTCTAAGCACAGCTTGTCCTGCGCAGAGACACCACTCTTGAGCAACGCGCCTTCCAACTTCAAGCCGCCGCGAGACACGTACTTCGCCTCGGCGGCGTTGAGCAGTTCTAACTCAGCATCGTCAAACAGATCGTCGCTTTTGCTAACCGCTTTCCAGCCATCGCGTGTGAGCGTGCGCACGCCAGATTCAATCAAGCGCTGAGCCTGACTGCGCGAAGCAGCCAAGCCGCGATGAACGAGAAGTTGGTCAGCGCGCATAGATTCGAAGATCAATTACCGGACGCAAAGGACGCAGAAGTTGCGCAAAAGATGCAAAAGGGTCAAAAAGAGAAAAGGGGCTATTTTCTTTTTTGCGTCTTTTGCGCAACTTTTGCGCCTTTTGCGTCCTGTCTTCTAGACTTAGGCGATCAGCGATCAATAGCGATACGTATCCGCCTTGTAAGGCCCGGTCACTTTCACACCGATGTAGTCAGCTTGCTCTTTCGACAACTCGGTCAGCATTGCGCCCACTTTCTTCAAGTGCAGGCGAGCGACTTTCTCGTCCAAATGCTTTGGCAACACATAGACTTTGCCGGATTGATAGTCCTTCGTCTTCGTGAACAATTCGATTTGTGCAATCGTTTGGTTCGCGAAAGAAGAAGACATCACAAAGCTTGGGTGGCCTGTACCGCACCCCAAGTTCACCAAGCGGCCTTTGGCCAACAAGATGATACGCTTGGCAGGCTTGCTGCCCTTCTTCGGGAAAATCACATGATCGACTTGCGGCTTGATCTCTTCCCACTTGCATTTTGCTAGCGAGACAACATCGATTTCATTGTCAAAGTGGCCAATGTTGCAAACGATGGCTTGATCTTTCATGGCCTCCATGTGCTTGTAGGTGATCACGTCTTTGTTTCCGGTGGCAGAGACGAAAATATCGGCCTTGTCAGCAGCGTATTCCATCGTCACAACTTTGTAGCCTTCCATGGCAGCTTGCAGTGCGTTGATCGGGTCGATCTCTGTAACCCACACTTGTGCAGACAAGGCGCGCAGGGCTTGAGCCGAACCCTTGCCCACGTCGCCATAGCCCATCACCACAGCTACCTTGCCAGCAATCATCACGTCAGTGGCGCGCTTGATTGCGTCAACCAAGGATTCGCGGCAGCCATAGAGGTTGTCAAATTTCGATTTGGTCACGCTGTCGTTCACGTTGATCGCGCGGATGGCGAGTGTGCCCTTGGCAGACATTTCGTTCAAGCGC
>JANMDE010000510.1:0-1709 GCA_031376105.1 Variovorax sp.
GTGAAGTCGCAAACGGCTGAGCGCATCGCTGCGCAGCTGATCACGGTGTACAAAGGCCGCCATATCGGCATCCTAGCGCCTCTGGTGATCAACCGCAAAGGCGTGTACACCGAGCTGGCCGATTGGGCGCGCCCGCGTGGCTACACCCATCTGCGTGTGGACGGCGAATTTCTACCCACCACTGGGTTCCCGCGCATTGATCGCTTCAAAGAGCATACGGTGGAGTTGCCTGTAGCTGACATCATCGTCAAGCCAGAGAACGAAGCCGCATTGCGCCAAGCGCTGACCACAGCCATTGAGCAGGGTAAAGGTGTGGTGCACATCATGACCTCGCTAGTTGGTTTGCAGGAAGCCATGATCTCAGGTGCATCGACTGCGAAGCTTGGCCAAGTGGAAGTGTTTTCCACCAAACGCGCCTGCCCTGTTTGCGCCACAAGCTACCCCGAGCTGGACCCACGCCTGTTTTCCTACAACAGCAAACACGGCTGGTGCCCCGATTGTGTGGGCACAGGCAAGCAGCTGACGCGCGAGCAGCGCAAAGCGCTCGATGATTCGGTGCGCGATGACGACAACCGTGGCCGTGAGCAGAGCTTTGCGGAAGTGGAAGTGGAAGATGTGAGCGATCAAGATTGCGTGGGCTGCGGCGGCACGCGTCTCAATAAGCAAGCGCGCTTTGTGAAATTCAGCAAATCAAGCATCACCGATGTAGCGCGGCTCTCGGTGCGCGATGTGCGGCTCTGGGTGGAAGGCTTGAAGCTGTCTGGCCGCGAAGCCGATATTGGCCGTGATTTGATTCCTGAAATCAAAGGTCGATTGGAGTTTTTGGAAGAGGTTGGTCTCGGCTATTTGACGCTAGATCGCGGTGCGCCCACGCTGTCAGGCGGCGAGGCGCAGCGCATTCGCTTGGCCGCGCAGCTCGGTAGCAATTTGCAAGGCGTGTGCTATGTGCTGGATGAGCCTACGATTGGCTTGCATGCGCGAGACAACCAGATTTTGCTGAACGCCTTGAATAAGCTCAGTGAGAAGGGAAATACACTGGTGGTGGTGGAGCACGATGTGGATACCATGCGCCGAGCTGATCACATCATTGACATCGGCCCCAGCGCTGGAAAGCGCGGTGGGCGTGTGGTGGCGCAAGGTTCGGTGGCCGACATCATGGCGGTGAATGCGTCTGCCACGGGGCGCTACCTGCGGGATGCGATTAAGCATCCATTGCATCCGCGACGTTTGAATTCCGAAGAGTTTCAGCTCAGCGTGAAGAATGCGTCTCTGCACAATTTGGTGAAGGTCACAGCGAATGTGCCGCTCAAGCGCTTGGTGGCGATTACAGGCGTGTCGGGCTCGGGCAAATCTACCTTCGCACGCGATGTGCTGCTGGCCAATGTGTATGCCGCCGTGAGCGCACGCGGCATGAAGCGGGAAGCGCCTGAGTTCACCGCTTGGAAGGGTTGTGATGGCGTGGTGGGCTGGCAGCAGTTGGATCGCGTTTTGGAAGTCGATCAAACGCCGATTGGCAAAACCCCGCGCTCTTGTCCTGCCACCTATATCGGCTTTTGGGATGCCATCCGCAAACTCTTCGCTGAAACGTTAGAAGCTAAAGCACGCGGCTATGGCCCCGGGCGCTTTAGCTTCAACACCGGCGAAGGCCGTTGCCCTGGCTGCGAAGGCCAAGGCATGCGCACGATTGAAATGAGCTTCTTGCCCGATGT
>JANMDE010000513.1:0-12353 GCA_031376105.1 Variovorax sp.
CCACCTGCAGGCAAGGTGATCAAGATATCTCCGTTGGTTGCCATGCCCACCACCGTGCCGTTTGGCAGGTTCATCGGTGCGCCGCCAGGTGTCAGCTGCATCACCATCAACGGCCCTGGCATGCGCTTGCCTGCAGGCGTGCCAGTGTCGTTGGGTGTGATGCAGCTGACACCTGGCGGCGCACCGATGAACCTGCCAAACGGCACGGTGGTGGGCATGGCAACCAACGGAGATATCTTGATCACCTTGCCTGCAGGTGGTATGGGTGCAGAGGGCTTGGCCGCTGTGACCATCACACCGGCTGGTATTGCTGTGGGCAGAGATGCCAGCGGCATGCCGATACCGGTCGAAGGCGGCATTGCTGGCAACGCGCAGCTCAAATCGCTGCTCGACCAGATTGCTGACTTCTTGCCTGAAGAATACCGCCGTAAGTGGGGTCTGCGCACACGCTCTGCGCAAGACAAACCTGCAGCAGCGGGTGTGAAGGTCAGCCAACTGTGATGCCCTGGGGGATGCCAGCGCTGTAACAAGCGTGAATATCACCCCAGCTTTCCCAGCTTGTGACGATTTTTTGAAGTAAAGTGAAGACCATGCCGCAGCGCGAATGCTGCGGCTGGTTTTTTTGTTGTCAAATTTTTAGTTGTTTGAAAAAGAAGGAGTAGCCACATGGCCGCAGTGATGTTTTATGAGAAGCCAGTTTTGTTGAACCGTGAGGCTCACAAAGCAAAGAAAATTGCCCCGAGCGGCAGCTTTACGTTTGCTGGCAAAGCCAATTCGCTTTATATGGCGGGTGTGGAGTTTATTGAAGCTTGCAAGGAATACCCGATTGTGTTTACGCAAGTGGGCGAGGGCAAGATCGTGCCTGTGGCGATGCTGGGTTTGCGCGAAGGTGAGAATTTGTTTGTGGGTGCAGATGGCAAATGGGCAGCAGGCTATGTGCCTGCATTCGTGCGCCGCTATCCTTTCGTGCTCGCTGAGCTAGAAGGCCAGCAAATGGGTGTGTGTATTGACGAAGGCTACGCTGGCCTCAATGAGAAAGACGGCGAAGCTTTGTTTGACAGCAAAGGCAACAACACGCCTTTCCTGCAAAATGCGCTGGATTTTCTGAACCGTTATCAAGTGGAATACATGCGCACGGATCGCTTCTGCCAGCGCTTGAAAGACCTAGGCTTGCTGATGGAAATGAATGCCAAGGCTGATTTGTTTGACGGCACAAGCTTCATGGTCAATGGCTTGATGGTGGTGGATGAGCGCAAATTGCTCCAGCTCACTGATGCGCAATCGCTGGAAGTTTTCCGCTCTGGCGAACTCTCTTGGATTTACGCGCATCTGGTGTCGCTCTCTAATCTCAACCGTTTGGTGGACAAACTCGCTGATTCCAAGCGCGCCACAGGCACGGTTGCCGCAGTCGCTCCAGCTGCAGCAACCCAAGTTGAGACATCAAAACCCGCTGATCCCGTTATGGCACCTGCACCAGCTGCTGCTAAATCAGTAGCAGCATCGGCTAGCAAAGCCGCTGTTAAGGCCAAGGCCTAAGCCTGTTAGTTTTACCCAAGGGAAATCAGATGTCCGCAGTTCCTCCAGCAGCAGCGCAGCAAAGTATTGACTTGCAAACCGGTGCCAATGCCGATAACCAAGCCATTGCCGATGCGTACGATACCGTGCCGTATCAATCCAAGCCATTTGCACAAAGTGCGCCTGAGCAACTGGCTGTGATGGCCAAGCTCTTTGGTTTGAATCCGCCGGATTTTCGCAATGCACGCATCTTGGAGTTGGGCTGTTCGGCGGGTGGTAATTTGATTCCCTTGGCGGCTAAATATCCGGGCGTGCAGGCAGTGGGCTTGGATATTTCCAAGGTGGAAATTGAGCATGGTCAACAGGTGATCAAGCAAGCAGGTATCAAAAACTGCACCTTGCTGGCGCTAGATATCGTGAAGATGCAGTCTGAGATCAAGGGCCAGTTTGATTACATCGTCTGCCACGGTGTGTTTAGCTGGGTGCCCGAGATCGTGCGCCATGCGATTTTGGACATCATTCGTGATCATCTTGCGCCCACGGGTGTCGCGTATGTGAGCTACAACGTCTATCCAGGCTGGAAAACGCGCGAGGTGATTCGCGAGATGATGATGTTTCATGCCAGCAGCCGCCCCACGCCAGCCGAGCGTTTGCAGCAGGCCAAAGCGATTTTGGAATACACGAAAAACATCAGTGCAGAAGCCTCAACCTACGGCAAGCTGCTGCGCGACGAAGCTGCGCAAGTGGGCCGCGCGGAAGACTATTACCTGTATCACGAGTATTTGGAGATTGAAAACAATCCCATGTATTTCCGTGATTTCATTGGCCTGGCTGGCGCGCGCAAGCTGGCTTATCTCGGCGAAGCGGGCTTGAGCGATATGGCGCCGCAACGCTTGGGCAAAGACATCAGCGACACGTTAGGCATGCTGTCGGGCGGCAATATCCTTGCCACCGAGCAATACATGGATTTCTTCACCAACCGCACCTTCCGCCAAACGCTGCTGGTGCATGAGGCGCAAGCGGCCAAGATCAATCGCGGCTTGGGCCCTAAGTCGATGCGTGAATTCAGCGTGGCCACCACGCTGTTTGTGGATCCGGAATTCAAGGCCGTTGATGGCCAGATGCCATTGGCGCAATACAAGGACAATTTTGGCCGTAGCTTGGGCGTGAACGGCGCTTTGTCGCTGGAGCTGATCAAGGTGTTGG
Source organism: Variovorax sp. (assembly GCA_031376105.1). Lineage (GTDB taxonomy): Bacteria > Pseudomonadota > Gammaproteobacteria > Burkholderiales > Burkholderiaceae_C > JANMDU01. Next base: position 2,722 of record JANMDE010000513.1, read on the forward strand.
TTGAAGCCAAGCCCGGTTCGATTCATTTCGGCAAGATCGTGGACAAGCTCAAAACTGCCGTGCCCGGCTTGGCTGCGAACGCTGACGAAGCCATCCACGATGCGATCGGCATGGAGCTGATGAATCTGCTGGTGCAAAACGTCATCAAACTCAGCTTAGAAGAAACCGTGGTTGCGCCCTTGGCTGTGAAGCCGACCGCTTACGCTCTGGCTCGCGCGCAAGCTGAGCTCGGTCAAACCTGGGCTACGAATCTGGCGCATCAACCAGTGGGTATTTCCCCCGCACACCGCAGCGTGCTCGCGCTGCTCGATGGCACGCGCGACCAAGCTGCTTTGCAAGCCGAGCTGCTCGCTCAGCTGAAAGATGGCCGCTTAACTGCCAATCGAGGCCAAGAACGCATCACAGCCGAGGCAGAGTTGGTGCAACTCTCTGGCCAGTTTTGTACGCAGGCGCTGAATGATTTGAGGCAACTCATGGTGCTCGTTTAACCGAGTAGCTATCAAAAAACCAAAAAAAGCCTGATCGCATAACCAACAAGGTTCGCGATCAGGCTTTTATATTTTTGGTGCCGGAGAGATGAATCGAACACCCGACCTTCTCATTACGAATGAGCTGCTCTACCGACTGAGCTACACCGGCTAAGCCTTGGATTATAGCGCGGCTAGGCTGTGTTGAAACGGAAATGCCTCTGCCGAAGGGATGCAGAGGATGTTCATGCCGTAGTCAAGAACGGTGTAGTGACGCTGTTTGAAGAACGCCACCAAGGCGGCTTTGTCGGACTTGATCCACTCGACTAAGCACAGGGGGCGGTCGCGCGCAATCGTGTGTTTGGCGCCTTCCAGCGCGGCTTCTTCCATGCCTTCGATGTCGATTTTCATGAGCCGCACGTTGGCCAGTTGCATGCTGTCCAGGCTGACTTGGCGCACTTTTTCTGATGAAGCTTGGCGGGGCTGGCCGATGAATTCTTTTTGGCTTTCACCGAACTCGACACTGCCGTAACTTGAGACGAGGCGGTAGTCAAATTTTGGGATGTCGATTTCGCCTTCTGTTGCGCCCACGGCGAGGTGATGCACCACGGCGTTTTCTACGGAATTCAAGGCGAGTGTGCCGCAGACCATGTAGGCAATCACGCGCTGGGCTTCAAAGGCATGCAATTTGCAGCCCCGTGGAGCGCAGGCTTTGGCCATGGCGAGGGTGTAGAGGCCGAAATTCGCACCCATGTCAACTACCGTGCTGCCCTCTGGCAACTGGCTGGCGAGCTGCGCCATGACAGCGATCTCATTGGTATCAATCGCACTCGTGGTTTTAATCAGGGCGTTGGTTTGATTCGTGTCAAAGCGATTGACCAAGACCTGCCCATAGACCGTTGGTACGACGATGGTGTAGCTCACGTCTTCAGGCGGCAGGATGATGGGTTGCATGGCGATGGAGGAGATGTTGATTGCTATTAAAAAATGAGCATACTATGTAGTATGTGTAAGGGCAAATAGCCGATTTTCATACTATTTTTGTACATGATAGGCTGTGACGCGCTCGACTTCATTTTTTGACCCCAAAATCACGCTCACGCGTTCATGAAGCTTGGTGGGCTGAATATCCATGATGCGCTGCTTGCCATTGGTGGCGGTGCCGCCTGCTTGCTCGACCAGCCAGCTCATGGGGTTGGCTTCGTACATGAGGCGCAGCTTGCCAGCTTTTTCTGGCTCGCGTTGGTCCCATGGGTAGAGAAACACACCGCCGCGCGTCAAGATGCGATGCACATCGGCCACCATCGCGGCGATCCAGCGCATGTTGAAATCTTTGCCGCGCGGGCCTTCCTTGCCACTCAAACATTCGTCGATATAGCGGCGCACGGGCGGCGCCCAGTGGCGCATATTGCTCATGTTGATGGCGAATTCTTGGGTGTCTTCGGGGATGCGCAGATTGTCTTGCGTGAGCACGAAGCTGCCTTGCTCACGATCAAGCGTAAACATCACCACGCCATCGCCCACGGTGAGCACCAGCGTGGTTTGCGGGCCGTAGATGCAATAGCCAGCGGCGACTTGCTTGCTGCCTGCCTGGAGGAAGTCTTGCTCCGTCACGGCATCTGAGCCCTCAGGCTTTTTCAAGACGCTGAAGATCGTGCCGATACTGACGTTGATGTCGATGTTCGATGAGCCATCGAGTGGGTCAAACAGCAGCAGGTATTCGCCTTGCGGATAACGATTGGGCACGACATAAATGCTGTCCATCTCCTCCGAGGCCATGGCCGCTAAGTGGCCGCCCCATTCATTGGCTTCGATCAGCACTTCGTTGGCAATGATGTCCAGTTTTTTCTGCATCTCGCCTTGCACGTTTTCCGTCTCCGCGCTGCCGAGCACATCACCCAAGGCACCTTTGTTGACAGCATGGCTGATACGTTTGCAGGCGCGGGCAACGATTTCTAGGAGGAGGCGCAGCTTGGGGGGAATTTGACCTTTGGGGTCATCTTCGCTTTTACTCGCGCGCTGCTTTTCTAGGAGGTATCGGGAGAGGGAAATGGGTTTGTTAGGCATATGGATCAATCGAATACAAATACAAATACAGATTCAAATACGGATACCGGACGCAAAGGGCGCAAAAGTTGCACAAAAGACGCAAAAAAGAAAAATTCAAATAAGAGATTCGGATGGCAGTAAATTGAGTCTTTATTACTCGAATTTTGATTTCTGTTTTTAAATTTCTCTTCTTTCTTTTTTGCGTCTTTTGCGCAACTTTTGCGCCCTTTGCGTCCGGTATTCCGGTATTAAATTCTTCAACCCGCCAAAGCCCGCGAGACAACTTCACGGACATCGTTGCTCAAATCTGCCTTCGCCGCAACTCGCTCAATCGCATGCTTAGCAGCTTCTTGGTAGGGCTGCGCAAGCTTTTTCCAGCGATCTAAAGCGCGAGCCAGGCGGGCGGCGACCTGGGGATTGATCGCATCTAAGGCTAACACTTGATCTGCCCAATACACATAGCCTGCTGCGTCAGCACGATGAAACGCTGCGGGGTTGGCGCTGCAATAGCTGAAGATCAGGCTGCGGGCGCGGTTGGGGTTCCTCAAATTGAAGTCGGCGTGTTGCATCAGCTGGCGCACGCGGGGCAGGATGTTGCCGCCGGCATCAGACGCACCTGCTTGCAGGGCAAACCATTTGTCAAGGACCAAGGCTTCGTTTTTGAACATCGCGTGAAATTTGGCCAAAGCAGCTTCGGCATGTGGGCTGGCGCTGGCCACGAGCGCAGCAAGTGCGCCGAAGCGGTCTGTCATGTTGCCTGCATCTTTGAAGCGATTATAGTATTTGCCATGACAGATTTCACGCGCCAGGACTTCCGATCCAATGCAAAGCATATGCAAGGAGAGATTGGCCAACGCTCGGCGGCCAGAGCTCAGCGCATCAGGCTTGAAGCCGCCGGTGTCGCGGTTGGCCTCGTAAGCGGCTTGCCAATCGTCTTGCAAGGCGGTGGCCATCGCGAGCCGCATGGCTTCGCGCACGGCATGAATGGCCTGCGGGTCTACCGTATCCAATTGCTCGGCGATATAGGTTTCAGAGGGCAGGGTGAGCACGAGTTCTTTGAAGGCAGCATCCAAATCAGGGTGACGCAGCACATCGCGCAGCGCGGCAATAAAGCGGCTGCTGGCAAAGCTTTCAACCAATTCTTTAGAGGAAATTAGGCTATTCGCCCTTATAGAATCTACATTGTTTGCTATCAAATTTGCGCTATCTGCATTCAATGCAGACAATGCTACTTGCATGCCTAGGCGCTGCGCCGCCTCCCAGCGGTTGAACGGATCGCTGTCATGCGCGAGCAGGGCCAAGAGCTGATCTTCGGTGTAATCAAATTCCAAAATCACTGGTGCTGAGAAACCGCGCAAAAGTGAGGGCACAGGCTCTGCCGTGATGCCCACAAACCGCAAACTCTCCTGCTTTTGGGTGAGCACGAAGGTGCGCTGGCCTGGCACAGGCTGCGCTTCATGCGCCAGTTGCAAGGCAAAATCATGCCCCGTGGCAGGATGGAGCAAACCCAGCGCCAACGGGATCACAAAAGGCTCTTTTTGATCTTGCCCGGGCGTGGCGGGGCAGGTTTGCGCCAGGCTGAGCGTGTAAGTCTGCGCAGCTGCGTCATACACGCCCTGCGCTTGGATGCGCGGTGTGCCCGCTTGGGCATACCAGCGCAGAAATTGCGGCAGCAACACTTGCAGCGCCGAGCCAGGGTTAGCCTCGGCAATGGCTTTGGCGAAATCTTCGCAAGTCACGGCTTGGCCGTCATGGCGCTTGAAATACTCGGTCATGCCTTTGGCAAAGCCTGAGCGGCCTACCAAGCTTTGCATCATGCGCACGACTTCTGCGCCTTTTTCATAGATCGTCACCGTGTAGAAATTGTTAATCTCCACATACTGATCAGGCCGCACCGGATGCGCCATCGGGCCCGCATCTTCGGGGAACTGCGCTTGGCGCAAAACGCGCACATCTTCAATGCGCTTCACGGCGCGCGCTGACAGTGTGGGGCACAGGTCTTGGGAAAACTCTTGATCACGAAAGACGGTCAAGCCTTCCTTCAAAGAGAGCTGAAACCAATCTTGGCAGGTGACGCGGTTGCCAGACCAGTTGTGAAAATACTCGTGGCCGACGACGGATTCGATATTGCTGTAATCCACATCGGTGGCGGTGGCGGGGTTGGCCAACACAAACTTCGTGTTAAAGATGTTCAGGCCTTTGTTTTCCATCGCGCCCATGTTGAAGTCGCTCGTGGCCACGATCATGAAGCGCTCTAGATCGAGCGGCAAGCCAAAGCGGGCTTCATCCCAGGCCACTGAGGCCATCAGGGAATTCATCGCGTGCTCGGTTTTGTCTAAATCGCCGGGGCGCACGAAGACTTGCAGCAAATGCTCATTGCCGCTGCGCGAGGTGATGCGCTGCTCTCTGGCAACGAGCTTGCCAGCCACCAAAGCGAAGAGATAGCAAGGTTTTTTGTGCGGATCAACCCACTTGGCAAAATGCTTGCCATCTTCCAAATCACCGCTGTCGACCAAATTGCCATTGCTGAGCAACACGGGGTATTTGGCTTTGTCAGCACGCAGCGTGACTGAGTAACTAGCCATCACATCGGGGCGGTCGAGAAAGTAAGTGATGCGGCGGAAGCCCTCGGCTTCGCACTGCGTGAAAAACGTGTCTTCGCTCACATACAAGCCCATGAGCTTGGTGTTTTTCGCGGGATTGCAGGTGGTGAAAATTTCCAGCTCGCATTCCGCGGGCAAGCCATCGAGCACAAGCGCGTCGCCATCCATCTTGAATGAGCAGCCTGCGCCGTTGACGAGCACGCGCGCTAAATTCAGCTCATCGCCATCGAGGCGCAGCAGCGCGTCTTGCGCCGCGGCAGGGTTGCGGCGGACCCGCATTTTGTTCAGCACGCGGGTCTTGGCGGGATCGAGATCAAAGCTCAAATCCACGCTGTCAATCCAAAAAGCGGGCGGCGCGTAATCAGCGCGGCGAATCACGAGGGGGCTGCTGCCATCCTTGAACATTATTAACTTCTCTTTCTTCTCAAACCAAGATCAAACCAGTGTCATGCCTCAAGCACCAAGCTTTGCAAAAAGCCCTGCTGCATGAGTTCGTCATAATTCCGTGTGGCCGCGATCACGTGGGGGCCGGCCAATTCAGCGGCGCTGTGTGTGGAGCAAATCGCCACCGCCCGCATGCCCGCGCGGCGCGCCGCTTCAATGCCCAAAGGCGCATCTTCAAAGACAATTGAGCTACTCGCCCTTATAGATACTGCAAAGCTTGCTTCTAAAAAGATAGCAGGCTCCGGCTTGCCCGGCAAACCCATATCGCCACGAATCACCGCATCAGGCGCTTGGGGCAGTTTCAAATGGCTGAGCGCGAACTCTACGTTATGAATATCGCCCGCCGTGCCCACCGCAATTTTCAGCCCCAATGCCCGAGCCGCCGCCTCAAAAGCCTTAAATCCGCGCACTTCAGCAAAAATCGGGGCAAACAGATCGCGGTAAATTTGCTCTTTTTCTCTCACCAGCGGCAGCGCCTCTTGGGCAGACATCTCGCGGCCAAACAATTCGCCCATGCATTCTGTGCCGGTGCGCCCAGTGGTGCGGCGCATCAGTTCTGGCAAATCCATCTTGATGCCGTGCTTCTCAGCAAATATCGCCCAAGATTGCGCATGCGAAGGCATGGAGTCGATCATGGTGCCATCCATATCAAAGATCAGGGCGGCAACGGGAAGAGTGGGGGAAAAGGGAGCTTGCGACACCCCGAGATTTTAGCGGGCGCTGCAAGCCGCCGATTCGCGGCCTATTTGCCCTCATTTTGCAATGAAATTCAGTCTGCTCACAGCGCTTGGCAAGAGGCCTTTTTGGCAAATAGTTGCCAATTTTCAGGCAATTATTGCCGCCCAGAGCAAGGTATCGAAATGCAAACTTGCGTCATCTCCACACAATGGGTGACCCTTATGAGCAACCTCAACTCTCCCGCTAGTTTGATCGGCCAACAAGGTTTTATTGGCGTCAAACCGCGCCAAGCTGCTCAAGAGACGCAAATGCTGGTGCATGCGCTTGACGAAATTGCCTGCGGCATGATCATCACCGACGCGCAAGCGCAGCATGTACATAGCAATCTGGCGGGCCAATTGCTGCTGGATTCAGGCCAAAGTCTGCATCTGCTCAAAGGCTGCATTGTCACCACAGAAAAAGGCGATGCCCCGCGCTTTCAGGAGGCTTTGAGCAAGGCGCATGCTGGCAAGCGAAGCATGCTGGCCATTGGTTTGCAGCAGCAAACCACGCTGGCTGTGGTGCCCTTAGAACGCCGCCATGATTTCCACCAGCATGAAGATCAGATGAGCGAGGCGAAGCCAATGCGCATTGCGCTCATTTTTTCACGCACAGGCATGTGCGAGGCGCTGATGATGAGCTTTTTTGCGCGCGCACACCAGCTCACGCGCTCCGAAGAGCAAATTCTGGGCCTGCTGTGCGTTGGCCACACCGCGCCGGAAATGGCACAGCAGCTGCGCGTGGGCGAAGCCACCGTGCGCACGCATATTCGCAGTATTTGCCACAAAACCCACAGCAACGGCATCCGTGAGGTCGTCAAGCGCTTGGCCTTGCTGCCGCCGCTCATGGCTGCTGTGATGCCCAGCGCCTTTGCCTGAGCGCTCGCTAAGGAGCAAGCCATAATTGGGGGATGCCAGCAACGCCCGCCCCACATTTGTCTCCCGCCATCACCGCTTTGGCTGAAGCGGGCGTGCAACGTAGCTATAAAAAGAAGAGCATCATTGTCAATGAAGGCGAGGGCGGCGACACGATTTTCATCTTAACCCAAGGCAGCGTGCGCGTCTTCGGCCAAGATGCCCAAGGCCGGGAAGTCACTTATGGGCAGATGGAAGCGCCCAGCTATTTTGGTGAAATGAGTCTCGATGGCGGCCCGCGCTCAGCCAGCATTGAAGCCCTCAGCGCCTGCCAATGTGTCGTCGTCACGCGAGAGCGCGTGAAAGCAGAGCTGGCTCGCAACCCAGAGCTGGCCTTTGAGATCATCACCAAAATCATCAGCCGCGCCCGCTCCGCCACCGACACCGTGCGCAGTATGGCTCTCAAAGACACCTACGGCCGCCTGCGCGACCTGCTAGAGCAACTGGCCGAAGCCCCCGACGAAGCAGGCCACAGAAAAATCAAACCCGGCACCACCCACGCCTCACTCGCCCAACGCATCGGCACCAGCCGGGAAATGGTGAGCAAGATATTGCGGGATTTGGAGAAGGGTGGGTATTTGGCAGGCGAGGGAAGATCGATGTCGATCGCCAAGAAGCTGCCTGTGAATTGGTAATACAAGGCTTAACTCAGATAAGTCGTCATGGTTTTTACATCGCGCTATAGATAAAACGTGCTTTATCTATAGTGCGTTGGTCATTTTTCGCTTCAAGCGTAACCCGCATTTTTTACTTCTCGCATGCTCAAACCCAGAGCATTCAAAGCCTGTAAAAGCTGCCTATCACTGCGAATACAGGCCAAATCTAAATCTTCTGGATCAGGCAGCCAAGCATCGCGTACTCGCGCATCATTGGCTCTCGTCAGCATATCGGCCAGCGCCCAAGCGGGTTGCAACTGGTCGATGCCTTGCGCAACACGCACCATACCCGGCGCCACTGCCGCATACCATTTGGCGCTGCGTGTGGTCAACGCAAAGCCCTCTAAATGGTGCAAGCTGCTGCCATTGGGCACAGCCACATCGATCACACTTGGAATTTGCGTCATCCAGCCGGCTTCTCGCAACACATCTGCCCCGAGTTTGACGGCTTGCGGATAGGCTCGGCGCAAAGCAAGCTCGGGGTTCGTTTGGTGATTGCGCAGCAAATTCATATGCACATCAGATCGGCCGCCCAGTGATTTCACCAAGCCAGCTTTGCGCCAGCTTGCGAGATATGTCGAGCAAATGCCAGATTTCCAGCCAAACAGCACTGCCAAATCGCCCCCGGTAAACACCTCGGGCAAAGTAGCCAAGCGCTTCACCGCGCTGGTGTAGCTTTGCTTTGCTTCTTTCAATGCACTGCTCCTTGGCTGGAGTCAGGCGCATTCAGCTCGTGATGCAGGCTCTGCATCAGCAAAATACCGCTCTTCAACTTCTCAACTGCCACCATCAGCATCCCCGCAGCAACCTCCTCATTCATCAGCCAAGAAGTGGGAAGCCATCGCTTGAGATCAGAGGCCAGTGAGGCAGCTGCTTGTGGGCTTTGCAAATCTTGCAAGCGGAGGGCCGCGCTCGCAAGCCAAGCCTGCGCGGTGTCGCGCGGCTGGCCGCTAGCCGCTGGGTAAATCGCCAAGCGTGTTTGCAGGCTTGGCATGCTGAGCGCAGGCAATGCCTTGTCTTGCAGCCACCATAAGTCAAACACATCCCGCGGCTTGATGCGCGCTCGCGCACCCAAGGCATACACCTTGTCTGCAAAAATCTCATCCAAAGTCAGCGTCGGCACAAAAGCTTGCCCTGCTGAAGAATTAACAGTCGAGACCTTCAGCGCCAAGCTTTTCAAAGAATCAGGCTGGGTCTGCCAAAGCTCCACCTTCACCTTTGCGCTACCCACCACCTGCGCACCGCCGAGCGTCACATAAAACATATGCGGATTGCGCGTATCTTTGCCAGGAGACACGCTCACGCTCAAATCAGCCGCAATATCAGGCGGCAAACGAAGCTTTTGCTGAACTTGCTTAGCCAATCCTGCAAGCGATAAACCGCCACGCACCAAAAAATCAAGATCCTCGCTAAACCGCGCAGAACCATAGGCCAAATGCAACGAAGTGCCCCCCTGAAAAGCCAGATCACCCGGCTCCCAGCGCCGAGCATCCATCAGCGCAGCCAAAGTAGCCGTTTGAAGAATCGCACGCAAAAGATGCTGCTCTTGAGCCGATAAAAGGCGCTTTTTGCCAATCATTTTTAACCTGATTAAAGTATTAAATTATACATTTATATTGTATATATTAATAGCATCCATCAACGGACTGGCCGCAGCTTCCTCCTACAGATTGGCAGCGTGCGCGTTTTCCGGCAAGATGTTAATGGCCGAGAAGTGACCTACGGCAACATCGATGCCCCCAGCTATTTCGGGGAAATGAGCCTCGACGGCGGCCCGCGCTC
>JANMDE010000550.1:0-15023 GCA_031376105.1 Variovorax sp.
CATTCTGGAAAAGCTACCTCAGCTCAACACCCGCGTTTTGGATCAGGCCAGCAGTGGTGTGAACGTGGCCTTTCGCACCCGCGCTGATGGCCCCGCGCCTTCTGCGCTGTCAAATTTGAATCGTCCGGTCGTGATGGGTGTGTTGGCGCTGCTTTTGGCTGCTATCGTGCTCATGCTGCTGCCCGATTTCAGCGCACGTTCAGCAGCCAAGACAACGACAAGTACAACGTCGAATCCCGCTAGCAGTGTGGGTATCTCGATGGGCAATCCCGTCAATGTCCCCTCCACGCCTGCTGGCAGCGCCAGCGACGCGACAACGGGGGTGGTCAGCCCTGTTAGTGCAAATTCTGTAAACGCCAATCCCGTCAGTTCAAATCCCGCCACGGAGACACCCTCGCTCACCACACTGAGCGTGACGCCTGCGCTGTCCACCCCCAAGGTGAGCAGCCCGACGCTCACCATCACACCGATCACGCCTGCAAACACCGCAGCCACACCGCCGCCTGCAGACAGCGTCATCATCTTCACCGCCACAGGCGAAACCTGGATCGAAGTGAAAGATGTGGGCGGCAAAATCATCTTGCAACGCACCTTGCAAACGGGCGAGAAGGCTGGCGCGGGGCCGTCTCTAGGCAAACTGCCGTTTGCCGTGATCGTGGGCCGCGCTAACCTCACGCAAGTGACTTTAAGAGACAAAGCCTTTGATCTTGCCGCCGTCTCGTCGAAAGATGCTGTAGCGCGATTTCAAGTCAAATAATTTTTTTGTGGTTTCCGTCATGCTTGAACCTTGCCAAATCCAACCCGTCATCGGGTATCAAGTCCCCGAGGCTTCCCCCGCACCGCGTCGTAGCCTGCAAGCGCGCATCGTGTGGGGTAAACGCGTGGTGACCGTCGGCGGTGATGCGCCGGTGCGCGTGCAGTCGATGACCAACACCGACACTGAAGACGCGATTGGCACGGCGATTCAAGTCAAAGAATTGGCGTTGGCAGGCAGCGAAGTGGTGCGGATTACGGTGAACACACCTAAAGCTGCAAGCCAAGTGCCGTATATCCGCGAGCAGCTTGATCGCATGGGCATCGACGTGCCGCTGGTGGGCGATTTTCATTACAACGGCCATCGCTTGCTCACCGACGAGCCTGCTTGCGCCGAAGCCTTGAGCAAATACCGTATCAACCCCGGCAATGTGGGCAAGGGCGACAAAAAAGACAAGCAATTCGGCCAAATGATCGAAGCTGCGCTCAAGTGGGACAAGCCCGTGCGCATCGGCGTGAACTGGGGCAGCTTGGATCAAGATTTGCTCGCCCATTTGATGGACATCAACAGCCAGCGCCCCACGCCTTGGGATGCCAAGCAAGTGATGTATGAAGCGCTGATCACCTCAGCGATTGAGTCCGCGCAGTTGGCTGTCAGCATGGGCATGTCGCCCAACCAAGTGCTGCTCAGTTGCAAAGTCTCTGGCGTGCAAGATTTGATTTCCGTTTACCGCGAATTGGCCAAACGCTGCAATTACCCTCTGCATTTAGGGCTCACCGAAGCGGGTATGGGCACCAAAGGCACAGTCGCTTCAGCAGTGGCCATGAGTATCTTGCTGCAAGAAGGCATCGGCGACACCATCCGCGTCAGCCTCACACCCCAGCCCGGCGAGAGCCGCACGCAGGAAGTGGTGATCGCGTCTGAGATTCTGCAATCACTCGGCCTGCGCAGATTCGTCCCCAGCGTCACCGCGTGTCCCGGCTGCGGCCGTACCACCAGCAGCACCTTCCAAGAGCTCGCCAAGCAAATCGACGACTATCTGCGCATGCAAATGCCCGTCTGGAAGACCAAATACCCCGGCGTGGAGCATCTCAAAGTTGCGGTCATGGGCTGCATCGTCAACGGCCCAGGTGAGAGCAAACACGCCGACATAGGCATCAGCCTGCCCGGCACAGGTGAATCACCCGCTGCTCCTGTGTTCATCGACGGCCAAAAGGCACTCACGCTGCGCGGCGACAACATCGTGCAGGAGTTTCATAAGTTGGTGGATGAGTACATTGAGAAGCGGTTTGGGCGAGTTGATTACTTGAAATCCACAGTCATTTAACTGCCATTTATGCTAAGCCTGACGGGTGTTTTGGAGATCTGAGAAATGATAATTTGTAAAATTCGAATGATTGGCGTACTTACATTAGCAATTTTGCTACAGGGCTGCCACACCTTCTACGTTGAGCCAAGGAGTGGGTCTACGGCCAAAATGCGATTCGTGTCTATTCCCGAGGGAGTCAATGTTGGTGTATCGAAGTACAAGCCGAACAGTTGCACAAACAAAGATAAAGAGCTAATAGCAATATTGTCAGGAATCGCTGGTCAGCATGTTAACAACAGAAAAAAGCTTGACATGCCATTAAAGCCTTTAATTGACGAAAAAAACTACACTGAAACAACGATTGCGGCTGAAAATCCATTTGTTTTTAGCATGAGTCGGGACGCGAGCTTTGTAACTGGTAACGCGTCGTTCACCAATTATTGTATGGTTACGGCAAGTTTTGATCCAAAGATAAATGGAATGTACGAAGCAACGTACACGCGTTCAGCAGGAAACTGCTCCGTTAGTGCGTTTGAGATCATCAAGGACGGTGACAACTACCGCCGTGAGTTAATAAAAGTGCAGCAGCTAGATAATTTTCCGTCACAGGGCGGAAAGCCTGGGTGTGTCGCTCCCTAAGAGTCATAGTTTTTTTGGTACAGGCCAAGTTTGCTGCTTTTGTAATATGCGGTCATTAGATAATTCCTCCCCCCAAAAAAACTTTTACTGGGATATGGTGCAAATTGCCGTAAAATTTGCGCAACGCGCTATCAAAATATGAGTAGCATACTATGGATGGATCGAAAGAAATGCGCTGTAAGCGAGTGGTCGACGCGGTCTGATTGTTGAGCAGATGCAATTGCTTCGATTGGGAAAGGAGTTCTTACGTGCCATTATCGATGTGATACTGGTAAGAATTTTTGTAAAGACACATCGTATGAATGCTTCCATCGCCACTTTATCCACGAAATTCCAAATCTCTATTCCAAAGACGGTTCGGGGGTTGAATCAGTGGCGTGCGGGGCAGGAATTTGCGTTTTTGTCTAAGGGGCGGGGCGTGTTGGTCATGCCTGTGGTGCAGTTGGATGAATTGGTGGGCATGGCTCGCGGTGCAAATACGCAAGATGTACGTGACCGCACAGAGCGGGTTTGAGCGATGGCGAGAGCAGCAAAGGCGGGGCAAGGTTCTGCCCGTATCTCAACACTTCAAAGCAAACCAGGCAAGCAAGCGGACGAGCAGCTTTGTGAGGTGGACACATTGGCTTGGATTGAATGGCTGGTGGATAGGCCGCTTCGCACTGAATTGGCTGCTTTCATGCCTGCGCGGGAGCGTTGTGTCGTGCCAACTATTGTGCAGTTGGAGCTATCGAAATGGTTGACGCGCGAGCGTGGCGAAGATGAGGCCGATGTTGTCATCGCATACACACAGAAATGTCAGATTTGGCCGCTTGACACCAACACGGCGCTCAGAGCCGCTGAACTTCACCGAGAATACAAACTGGCCACGGCTGACGCGATTGTGTATGCCAGCGCATTGCTCTCAGGGGCGCAGTTGCTTACCTGCGATGCGCACTTTGAGGGCTTGCCCGATGTGCATTGGATTAAGAAAATTTAAGCCTTTTTGGCCTCTACCCGGCATAAAACCTGCGCTAAGCGCTATCAAAAAATGAGTGAAAAACTAGTCGCCATCAAAGGCATGAATGACATCCTTCCGCCGGATTCGGCGCGATGGGAGTGGTTAGAAGAGAAGGTGCGCGGGCTGATGGCGCGTTAAGCATATCGCAATATCCGTACGCCGATTGTGGAGCCGACGCCGCTGTTTGTACCCGGTAAAGGCGGTATGAAGCTATTCACTGACTTGCGTAATCGCAATGTCCAAGTCAGTGTCTTGACCAATTCATTTGCGTCTACTGATGAACCGATTGTTCATCTCGCATATTCACGGTACCGCAAGCCGTTGCTAACGATGGGTGTCGAGCTGTATGAGTTAAGTCAAAAAAGAGTTAAAGACAATATGCAATCACTTTTAATGAGTTCAACGATCGGGCGTTTGCACTCAAAGTCGGTCGTGATTGACAAACAAATGTCATACATTGGTTCAATGAATCTGAGCCCACGCTCGGCGACCATCAACACAGAATTCGGTGCAGTCATTGATAGCAAACAGTTGGCTAAAGAACTTGGCCAACTCATAGAAGTTGACCGGCTGCACAGTGCGTATAGGGTTCAACTGCTTAGTTCAGGTCACTTGCAGTGGGTTGCGCCTGATAGTGATGGCAAAAAAATAATGACCACCGAACCCGATTCAGTTTGGTGGAGTCGCTGGTTTGGCACTTTTATAGAACCCCTGGTTCCAGAAAACAATTTATAAACGGGTACTCTGCTACGTTGACTTTTCCTACATACGCTAGCCAACATGCTCAGATCAAAAAAAGAGCTAAGTAGCTCTTTTTAAATTCTCGACTAAATAATAGTCTAGTTGACAACCCCATAAACTGGGGTTGTCAAAAAAAGTGATTAACAACTCGCTATGACCATCGTGTATTCCCATAAACAATGGTCATTCTGGAGAGTCTGAGAATCTCTCCAGAATAAAAGCGTCATTAACGCATCGTCTTTACCCAACGGCTGTTTGGCTCATCAAATCGAAACATCATATTGAACATTGAGGCTTCGAATCGGGCTTGTTCACGTGTCAATGTGCTGATATCGCGTGGCTTACCGCCCTTGACTGGTACAAAATCAGAAACGAAATCGTTCCATACATTCATCGATAGGAACTCATCGCGCATGCCGATTATTTCTTCACGTGATTTAACACCAGCGGGGGGTGCCATGCCAGACTTCAACACCCAATTGCTAGATGTTTCGCTCCAGTTATACATAGACAAAAACGTGGCGCGATCCATTTTCACGACTTCACGGCTTTGTGTGACACCTTGGGCTTGCACTGCACCAGCCATCGAAAACGCCAGGGTGGCTAATAAAACGCTGACAGTTCGAGAAATTTTCATGCAATTGACTCCAAAAAAAGATAAGTAGTTTGTTGATTACGATCAAAATACCTTTGCAGGCACTTTATGCGTTGAACGGGCGTGCGTTTGCATTCCCGGAAAGTAAAGCCATAACTGGCCCACAACCACGGTGATGGTAAACAAGTCGCGCATTCTATTGAAATGAAAAGTATTCATGGCTTGATATCTTTAGGTTATGTGTGCTGACTTCTTTTGAAGCTACATTAGCGAGCATGGAGATAAACCAAATCCGCTATTTTTTAGCGCTGGCCGACACGCTCAATTTCACGCGTGCTTCAGAGCGCTCTTTTATCTCACAGCCTGCATTGACGAAGGCGATACAACGCTTAGAGGAAAGCGTAGGGGGTCGACTTTTTGAGCGAGCTCACAATACAGTGCAGCTTACAGACCTAGGCAGAGCCATGCTGCCAAGTTTTCGTGAGATTTACGACAGTATTGTTCAAGCACGATACTCAGCGAGCCGTCTGGCTCGTAAGCTGAATGACTTGGTGCGTGTGGGCGTCATGTGCACAATCGATTTTGATTATTTGATGCCCTGTTTTACGGATATCAAAGATCGGCTTCCCACGGTTGATTTGATTTTTTCGACAGGCAGCTTTGAATCTTTGACCGACATGCTCGATCGAGGCGATATCGACCTTGCAATCATGTGTTCTCCTCACGAAATACCTCAGCGGTTTAAAGGCATCAGTCTTTATGCGGAAAGCTACGTTGTCGCGGTGAGTAGCGACCACCGATTCAAAAGTCAAGGCTGCATCGAACTTGCAGAACTTCATCGCGAACACTATTGCGAACGTGTTTTGTGCGAATACTCAAGCTACATCAGTCATTTATTGCACCAGCGCGGCATTGCGCTTGATGTGGTTCAGGAGTCAGAGCGCGAGGACTGGATCCAAAGCATGGTGCGTGCTAATTTCGGAGTTGCCTTCATGCCAAAGTCGATAGCGGCATCAGCCAATTTGGACTACGTTTTGATTTCTGATGCGGAGATTGTGCGCAATATTAGTGCGTTCTCGCAAACTGAACGCCCAGTTTCAGCCAATCTACAGGTCGTGACGGATTTACTCGCAGAGCACAATTGGCACGGCGAGCGGTTCCAACCCGCCGTGCAAGGCGCTGGACAAGTCGCTTAGCAACGAGCGAGCGTGAATTTTCACATCAAGCCTTGACGTGGAAGGCAAATAAATCGTGCAAGGTATAACTTGCAGTTTTGAGCATCGCACTTTGCCGGCCAAGTTTCAAATCACCATTCGATAAAGCGGTCCGTGAGCAACGCAACTGGCAGGCAGGCTAGGAGTTTTCATAATTACCCATGGGGCGTGGCGTGTTGGTCTTTTTATGCCAATGCGTGTGAGCGGTGTCGTGCCTATGAATGTGCAACTGGAGTTGTTAAAATGATCGGTGTGTGAG
Source organism: Variovorax sp. (assembly GCA_031376105.1). GTDB lineage: Bacteria > Pseudomonadota > Gammaproteobacteria > Burkholderiales > Burkholderiaceae_C > JANMDU01. The sequence continues at coordinate 6,509 of JANMDE010000550.1, forward strand.
CGTGGTAAGCATGAGGCTGGTATCGTCATCCCTTGCGGGGGAAAATACCAAAATCTGACTTGGGACACCATCTCCGCACTTCGCGCGGCTGTTCTTGGCTGAAAATACAAACTGAGCAACACCGATACGATGGCACACGCCAGCGCTTTGCTTGCAGGCGCACTTGATCAAGAAAATCAATGCAAAATCGGCCAATAACCTCTAAAAAATATGCGTGACGCGCTATCAAAAAATGAGTGAAAAACTAGTCGCCATCAAAGGCATGAATGACATCCTTCCGCCGGATTCCGCGCGATGGGAATGGCTTGAAGGTAAGGTGCGCGGCCTGATGGCGCGTTATGCTTATCGCAATATTCGCACGCCGATCGTGGAGCCGACGCCGCTGTTTGTGCGCGGTTTGGGCGAAGTCACAGATATTGTTGAAAAGGAGATGTATTCCTTTGAAGACAAATTGAATGGCGATAAGCTGACCCTGCGGCCTGAGAACACCGCTGGCGTGGTGCGGGCAGTGGCTGAGCATTCGATGCTCTATGAAGGCGGCAAGCGCCTGTATTACATGGGCCCGATGTTTCGCCATGAGCGGCCGCAGCGCGGGCGCTATCGGCAGTTTCATCAAATTGGCGCAGAGGCTTTGGGCTTTGGCGGCGCAGAGGTGGATGCCGAGCTGATTTTGCTGGCTGATCAGCTTTGGCAAGAGTTGGGGTTGAAAGATGTGCGGCTGGAGCTCAACAGCTTAGGTCAGCCCGAAGAGCGCCAAAAGCATCGCGCAGCTTTGATTTCTTATCTAGAGCAGCACACCGACGTGATGGACGAAGAGGCCAAGCGCCGCATGCATACCAATCCGTTGCGCATTTTGGACACCAAAAACCCAGCCATGCAAGAGATGGTGAACGCTGCGCCGAAGCTGATTGACTACTTGGGGGAAGCCTCGCTCCAACATTTTGAGCAGGTCAAAGCGATTCTCACGGCCAATGGGGTGGCTTTCACGATCAATCCACGTCTTGTGCGCGGGATGGATTATTACAACCTCACGGTGTTTGAGTTCATCACCAGCAGCCTCGGTGCACAGGGCACGATTTGCGGCGGCGGGCGCTATGACTATTTGATCGAGATGATTGGCGGCAAAGCCGCGCCTGCGGTGGGTTGGGCGCTGGGCGTGGAGCGTGTGCTGGAGCTCATCAAAGAGCATGGCACCCCGGTGCCACAGCCTGCGCCGGATGCCTACGCCGTGATCCCGGATACGGCTTCGCTGCCAGTGGCGATGAGATGTATTCAGGCTTTGCGCGGGCAGGGCGCGAGCGTGCAAATGCATGCACCGGCCAACTCTGCCGAGGGTATGGGCAGTTTTAAGAGTCAGTTCAAAAAAGCCGATGGCTCAGGCGCAGCCTTTGCCTTGATTTTTGGTTCCGACGAATTGGCGCTTGGCAAAGTGGCTGTGAAGCCATTGCGGGCTGTAGCGGGACAAGTGGCGGGTGAGCAGACCTTGGTGGAATATGCGGATGTTGAAGCCCTGCTGAGAGCGCTTGGTCGAAATTAATCCGCACAGGGGCTGGCGGGTCTGTGATTTAGCGGCTTCGCTTGGAGACCGCCAAGCCTTGCGCGCAGGCATGCGCGCTTGCCCAAGCCCATTGGAAGTTGTAACCACCGAGCCAACCGGTCACATCGACCACTTCGCCGATGAAATACAGGCCACTTTGCTTGCTCGACTCCATGGTTTGGCTGGACAGCTCGCGGGTGTTGACGCCGCCCGCCGTGACTTCGGCTTTTTTATAACCTTCAGTGCCGCTGGGCGTGAGTTGCCAGCTGCTCAAATGCTCGGCGAGCTGGGCGAGGGCTTTGTCGCTGGCCTCGTTGATGGGGCGCTGCCATTCGCTCTTTTGCGCCGTCCAGCTCTCTGCCAAGCGGCTGGGCACGAGCTGAGCCAGTTCGTTAGCAATGAGTTTGCGCGAGGTTTGCTTGGCTCGCGTGAGGTGCTCATGCAATTTGACGCTTGGGCAGAGGTTCATGCGGATGGGCGCACCTTCTCGCCAAAAGCTGGAGATTTGCAATACGCCAGGGCCCGAGAGGCCGCGATGCGTGAAGAGCAAATCTTCATCGAAGCTCGCGGCTGGATGAGCTTTAGACTTTTTGTCGCCTGTGCTGATGGTGACTGGCAGGGCAAGGCCAGCGAGCTGCGCGAAAGGCTGCCAGCCTAGCTCATCAAACGTGAGCGGGGCGAGCGCAGGGCGCAATTCAATCAGGCTGTGGCCGAATTGCTTGGCGATTCGGTAGCCAAAATCTGTCGCGCCGATTTTGGGAATGCTCAAACCGCCTGATGCAATGACGAGGGCGCCAGATTGCACGATGCCGCGATCAGTATCAATTTCATAGCAAACTATGCCCGTTTTATAAGGGCTATTGGCAGATTTCTCTTGTGAATCTGCCTGGGCTGCCACCGCACGCACTGCTTTGACGCTACACGGCTGCCAGCGCGTCACGCTGCCGCCATTCGCGCCTGCATCACATTCGCGCAAGAGCATGGCAATGATGTCTTCCGCACTGCGATCACAAAACAATTGCCCTTTGTGTTTTTCATGAAACGCGATCCCGTGCTTTTGCACGAGTGCGATGAAATCTTTACTTCCGTAGCGCGAAAGGGCGCTGCGGCAAAAATTGGGGTTATCAGATAAAAAATTGACAGGCTGGGTGTCCCGATTGGTGAAGTTGCAGCGCCCGCCGCCGGAGATACGGATTTTTTCGGCCACTTTTTCACTGTGGTCGATGATGAGCACTTTCAAGCCCAGTTGCCCCGCCACGCCCGCGCAGAAGAGGCCAGCAGCGCCCGCGCCAATGATGGTGACATCAAAAATATCGCTCAAATCAGCTTCTCGCCGTTATGTATATTAAATAGTTTGCTATTGAATAGATAGCGACTATCCTTTCCAAGTAAATGGAAACTTGAACTGTTTAAGGAAACCATTGGGCACGTAATCGCCGAGCACGCCGTATTTTTCTGGCCAGATTTTGTCGCTCTTGGCGGCTGTGCCAAAGAGGTAGTCTAAAAAGGCGTAATGCGCAGCGTAATTGGTATCCAGCGCTTCTTTGTCTTGGCTGTGATGCCAGTGATGAAAATTCGGTGTGACGATGATGTAGCGCAAGGGACCGAGGCGCACATTCACATTGCAGTGGTTGAACACGGCTTGAAAGCCCACGATCACGATATAGGCATCAATCACTTCTTTGCTAAAGCCCAGCACGAAGATCACGCCGAGCACCAGCGTGCGCGTGATCAGTAGCTCCACGATGTGTTGGCGCGAGCCGGCGAGCCAATCCATATGCTTGGCGCTGTGGTGCACCGCATGCAAACGCCAGAGCCATGTTTCGTGATAAGCACGATGCGTCCAGTATTGCACCAAATCCGCCGCGAGGATGATGAGCAGCAGCTCTGCGACGAAGGGCAGGCCGACAATCCAAGCTTGCAGATCGCTTTTCACCGCCCAGCCCAGGCCTTTGTGCACCATCAAGTTGGTGGCCAAGAGCACGAAGCCGACGATCATGTGATTCACGATGAAATGATAAAAATCGGTTTGCCATTCAGGGCGGAAAACCGCTTGGTTTTTGCGATGAGGAAAGAGTTTTTCGATGAAGATGAAAATCAGCGACGAGCCCAGCAGATCGAGAATGAACCAATCGAGGCCAATATAGGGCGTGTTGTCCGCGAAATCATTCACGGGCACTTTGTGGCCGCCCAGAACGGCGGTCAGCGCAACGAGTAAAAATGCAAAGCTGGAAAGCCAGCGGGCGCGGCCAAAAATGATGTTGACTAAGCTCAGGCCGCCCGCAATGGCCAGCGCGCCGAGCATGATTTTGCGGATGATATCGACGTTGTAGCTTTGGCGCAGTTGCGGCGTGGTCAAGTATTCGGGGAAATGAAAGGCCAGCACGCCCAGAAAACACAAAATACCCAAGCTGAGCGCAATGATGCCGCTGATCAGGCCGTGGCCCGGTTTGAGTTCGCCATGGCCTTCGGTGAGTTGATTGAGCTTGTCGAGCATGCGCCCCTCCTATTTTGCTAAGGAGGAATCATAACGGCTGACGGGAGACCCTTATTCGCGTCAGCCGTGTGAGCGCTGCCTCACCCCTGCCTCAAGCGCCTGCTGCGCAGCAAACACATCGCCAATCAGCAGCACGCTGGGGCTGGCGAGCTCATACAACATCACATCATGGGCGAGCTTGGCCAAGGTGGTGTGATGAATGCGCTGCTGCGGCAAGCTGGCATGCTGCACCACGGCCACCGGTGTGTGGGCTGGCAAGCCGGTGAGCAAACCTGCGCTGATGTGCTCCACGCCGCTCACACCCATGTAAACCACCAAACTGAGCTTGGCTTGACGCATCGTGTGCGAGAGCAGTTGCCAATCAGGCCCTCGGTGTGGATCTATACCGGGCTTGGCATGGCCAGTGATGAAGACCACGCCGTGGGCATGGTCGCGGTGCGTGAGTGGCGAGCCGAGCGCTGTGGCGGCAGCCAAGCCAGAGGTGATGCCGTTGACCACTTCGACTTCAATATCCGCCGCTCGCAACGCTTCCACTTCTTCGCCTCCGCGCCCGAAGATGAACGGATCGCCGCCTTTCAAGCGCACCACCGTCTCGCCTTCTTTGGCAGCCATGATCATGAGTTTTTCAATGAAAGCCTGCGGTGTGGATTTGCAGCCGCCGCGTTTGCCCACTTGCACGATGCGAGCTGTTGGGGCCGCATGCGAGAGTACGGCTTGATTGACCAAATCGTCCACCAAAATCACGGTGGCGCTGGCAATGGCTTTGGCGGCTTTGAAGGTGAGCAAGTCAGGATCGCCGGGGCCTGCGCCGACGAGGATGACTTTGCCTTGAAATGCGGATGTTGTGTTTATTTTCACGATGCCTTCTCCATGAGGCTCATCAAATGCAAGATGTGTTCCACCTGAGCTGCAATCGGCGCGGGCACAGGTTTCTGGTTGGCAAGCACTTGTTGTGTGTAGAGCGCGGTGGCGGTGGCATCACAGGTTTTGGGCACATCGGGCAGGCTCGCCAAGCTGCCTTCTTGGGTGTCACACAAGGCGATGGGCAGGCCGTTGACGAAACCATCCATGCGTGGGCGCCGGCGCGCATCGGCCACGCTTTCGCCTTCGGTGCCGCGCAAGAGCAGCGCATTTTGAGAAGTGAGCTGCAAAGTCTCGGTCATGCTGCTCAAGTATTCGGGGTGGGTGTAGCTGGTGACGATCAGCGCGTCTTTGCGGTTCGTCGGATTCATTAGCTTGACCAAGCTATGCGCCGGATTGCGCAGGCCAATCGTGCGGCGCACATCGAGCAGGCGCTGCAAAGCGGGGGAGAGTTGTGCTGTGGGAAGAAAATACGGGATATCAGATGCTACTGAATTAATAGCAAACTTATCATATTTTATAAGGGCAAAATGCCTATTTTCTTGAGAAGAAGCATCAAATACAGCTTCAAACACCTGCTGCGTGGGCACGCGGCTGGCCTCCGTCGTGCAACCATGCACCAAGACGGCAAAGCCGCCGCCTGAGGACTGCGCTGCCAATTTGGCGCCTTCTCGGGCGAGCAACGCGGCAAGCAGCGTGGTCAATCCGGGCAGTTTGCGAGCCCCGTTGTAGCTCGGAATCACGACCACGGGCAGCGCGCACTGCACCAATTGCATCCTCGTATGTACCGCATCCAAGAAGCCCGCCATCTCCTGTGGCGACTCGCCTTTGATGCGCATGGCTATACAAAACGCGCCAATTTCTAAATCTGACACGCCACCATCGAGCACTTGGCCGAGCAAATCCGCAGCCTGAGCCCGATCCAGCGATCGAGCGCCTTCCTTGCCTCGGCCAATTTCTTTGATGTAAGTTGCGATTGCCATGGCCTATTGTCTCGCATGCTTCATCACTTTGGGTGATAAGCATTTTCGGAGAAAAAATGAGTGAAAGCCCCTATGGAATATGCGCAGCGTGCTATCTAAAGAGGAGTGACTGAATCGCGACTGTAAATTCAAGCGAAGCCACGAGCGGCTTCAGTCTGTTGAATCCGGATGATTTTCTTGAGCTGAGGAACACAACTACCGCAATTCGTACCGCATTTGAGTTGGGCTTGCAGGCCGATGAGTTGCTCTGCCTCGCTGCCGTCGCGGGTTTTTAAGCAGCCTGTGATTTCTGATTCGCTCACGTTAAAGCATGAGCAGACTTGGTTGCCTTTACTTTGAATGGCGAGGGGCGCTTTTGCTCCGGGCGAAAGCAGCAATCTGCCATAGGTTTGGGCATCTAGCGCGTCTTGTAGCAGGGTTTTGATCCAAGCCTCTGCGCTCACGTCGCCTGCCAAAACGAAGCCTTGGAGCTGTGCCGTGCCATTGGGCAGGCGCACGAGGCGGGCTGCACGGCGCTGGCCGCGTTTTTTGTCTTCATAACGCAAAGTGTCTGCACTGCTCAAGCTGAGCAGGGCTTCGATACGGGCGAGGCTGTCATCTTCGGGCGCGTAGGTGGCGGCGGCGCGGAAGAGGATGCCGCGTTGCGTGGATGCGTTGGCGGTATCACCCTCTCTGCCAAAGGGTGTGCAGCTTGAGAATTCAAAGCGCGGCATCAGGTTTTGTAGCTCGGCGCGGACAGTGTATGCAATTTCTTCGGGTAACCACGCGACAGCAAGCAAATTCCAAGGCAGTTCGGCTTTGAGGATTTTCACAGCGGCATGCTTAAGCTCAGGCTGTTTGCTGATCGGACAATAGCTGCTGGTGGTGATGGCGTTCACACCGCCGATACGCTCGCCGCTGCTGCTGCGACCACTTAAGAATTCGCTGCCCCAATGCATGGCGATGAAGGCTTGTGTAACATTTACTTCGCTGCTGGCTTGCACAGGCAAAAGAAGGGAGCCGCGTTTGCTGGTGACATGCACCAAATCGCCCTCTTTCAGTAAACGGCGGCTCATGTCTTGCGCGTTCATCTGCACCACGGGCTCGGGCACGTGGCCAAAGAGTCTGCCCAGCGTGCCGGTGCGGCTCATGCCATGCCATTGGTCTCGCAGGCGACCTGTAGTGAGGCTGAAAGGGAAGCGCGATTCGCGTTGTTCGGCAACGGGCCTATAGGCATGGGGGACGAACTTGGCTTTGCCATCGGGGGTGGGGTAAATGCCGTCTTCGTAAAGGCGTACTTTGCCTTGCGCGTCGCCGGGTAGATATGGCCATTGCTGAGGGGCTTGGTCGAGGATGGCGTAGCTCAAGCCGGTGATGTCGAGATCGCGGCCGGCGGTGGAGGTTTTGTGTTCTTCCCAGACTTGCTCAGGGTTGGCGTAGTTGAGGAAATGCTTCTTTACGCCGGGGGGAGCAGAAATTGGGGTCAGAGCAGAATTAATTGGGGTCAGATCCCAATTAATTGATTTCCCATCGTTAGTTTTAGAAATTAATTGGGATCTGACCCCAATTAATTTTTTGACCCCAATTAATTTTTCTAGGCGTTGGGCGAAATCTTGGGCGATTTGCCAATCGTGGCGCGCTTCGCCGGGAGCGGGGATGGCTGCTCTTACTCGGGTGATGCGGCGCTCGCTGTTCGTTACGGTGCCTTCTTTTTCGCCCCAAGTGGTGGCGGGCAGCAAGAGATCGGCGTAGCGTGCGGTTTCTGTCGTGAGATAGGCTTCTTGCAGCACGACGATCTCAGCGCGTTCCATGGCGCGTCGCACCGTCGCTTGGTCCGGCATGCTTTGCGCGGGATTGGTGCAAGCGATCCACAGGGCTTTGATCTCGCCATCAGCAGCGGCTTGAAACATCTCCACCGCAGTTTTACCGGGCTTGCTCGGCACGTCGTGCACGCCCCAGAGCGCAGCTACCTCTGCGCGGTGGTCGGGGTTGGCCATATCGCGGTGGGCAGAAATCAAATTGGCCAATCCGCCTACCTCGCGGCCACCCATCGCATTGGGCTGGCCAGTGAGGGAAAAAGGGCCTGCGCCGGGTTTGCCGATCTGCGCGGTGGCTAAATGCAGGTTGATGAGAGAAGCGTTTTTGGCTGTGCCGCTGCTCGATTGGTTCAGGCCTTGGCAATACAGGCTGAGCGTGGCCGAGCTTGTTGCAAACAACTTGGCAGCGGCAAACAGGTCTTCTCGTCGGATGCCGCAGGTTTGCGCCACGCTCTCAGGCGTGTACTCGCGCACGAGGGTTTTGAGTTCGTCAAACCCATTTGTGTGCGCAGCAATATAGGCCGTGTCAATCCAACCCTCCCAAAGCATGATGTGAAGCATGCCGTTAAACAGGGCCACATCGGTGCCGGGCAAGAGCGGCAAATACAAATCTGCAATCTCGGCGGTATCTGTCTTCCTCGGGTCAGCAAAAATAATCTTGAGCTGAGGGTTGTTTTTCTTGGCCTCTTCAATCCGGCGAAACAAAATCGGATGCGCATAGGCTGTATTGCTACCCACGATGAAAATGCAGCTGGCGTGATTCACATCGTCATAGCAAGTTGGCGGTGCGTCTGCTCCCAGCGTTTGCTTGTAACCTGCCACGGCGCTACTCATGCACAGG